>JAYSVA010000037.1:0-10909 GCA_043718785.1 Hyphomicrobiaceae bacterium | reverse complement strand
TGGTTTCCTTGTAAACCGCACACCCCAGCAGCCACACCGGCAGCAGCAGCAGGATCCACGGCCCCGCCAGCAGGGCGGTACAGAGCAGCAGGACCAGCCGGGTCCGGCCCGTGCGGTAGAAATACACAGCGAACAGCACGTAATACCAGAATTCATAGCAAATCGACCAATACGGCAGATTTGAAAACATCCGGACGTATTTCCAGGACTGGTTAAAGAACGTCAGACTGACAATTGTCCGTGCGATCGGCCCGCTTTGGGCCTCGTCAATCGCCATCTTCGCATACATCTCGGGATCGGAACGCTGCCCGATCTGGTCGAAGATGATGGTCAGGACAATGCACGGAATGACCACGGAATAGATGCGCGTTAAGCGGCTCGCCAGAAAGTCCTGTAGGGTGCGGTCAGAGGTGACGGCGGCATGCTGGATGATAAACCCGGACAGCACAAAGAACAGCACCACCGCCTCGTGCCCCCAGCGCGAGAACACCGACAGGGGCGCGAGGTTCGGCTCGAGCAGGGGCATCAAGCCGAGATGGCACAGTACCACGAGCCACGACGCCAGCCAGCGCAGCAGATCAAGGTAGAGCGATAGACCCGTTGGCAGCATGCGCTGACGCCTCAGACGAACATTGAGGGTAGCGTCACACAATGTTGCGAATATTGCTTTAACGCCGCCGGGCTCGAGCTACCGGGCCTATCTTTTGGCTCCTACGCCATGGGGGCGGGCACGGTGCTCGGTCTTTTCCCACAGGAAGGGGTCGCGCAGCAGCTGCCAGACGGCGCGATAACTGGCGAACGAGATCAGCAGCCAGTAGACCGGCATCAGCGCCACATGCGGCAACAGCCACAGTCGGCGGCGGCGCACCACGGCAACCGCTGCCAGCAGCATGGCGCTGCTGTAGCCGGCCACCAGATTGAACGCCGCCAGCCACCACAGGCCGCGCTCCACCCCGGCGGGCGGATCAGCGAGCGGGTCACCGGTGCCAAACTCAATGGCCAGCATGACATAGAACACCGGATGCATCAGGGCTGACAGCACCATGCCCCCCATCAGCGCCTGGGCGCCGAGAAAGCGGAACGTGCCGAGCTCGCGCCAGCAGCGCCCGGGCTGGCGCATGTGCACCAGCCATGTCTGCATCCACCCCTTCATCCAGCGGGTGCGCTGATACAGCCACGGGCGGAACCGCAGCGGTGCCTCTTCCCAGGTGGTGGACCGCACCATCGCCACTGCCATCCCGGCGCGGGCGATGCGCAGGCCCACATCAGCATCCTCGGTGACGTTATAGGGATCCCAGCCGCCGAGCTGCTCCAGTAGGTCGCGGGGGAAGTGATTGGACGTGCCACCCAGCGGCACCGGCAGCCCCATCCGTGCCAGAGCGGGCAGCAAGCCGTCGAACAGCGCCGAATATTCGAGGGTGAATTGCCGGGTCAGCCAGCTGTCATTGGCATTGTCGATGTTGAGGCGGGCCTGCACACAGGCCAATCTGGGGCCATGGCTCGGGTCAACCTGCGCCGCATGAGCTCGAAACACCGCCAAGGCTTGCCGCAGCTGGCTGGGCGCTGGTACATCCTCCGCATCGTAGACGACGATGTAGCTACCGCGTGCGATTGGCAACGCGTAGTTCAATGCCTTGGGCTTGGTTTGCGGCCCACCAGCAGGCACCACGACCACGCGCATAAACGGCGGCAGCGCCATTGCGGCCACGGCGGCACGGGTCGCGGTGTCGCTGGCCTCCAGCACCAGGATGCAATCGAGTTTGGCCGCCGGGTAATCGAGACGGCTCAGGGCGCGGATCAGGCCGGGCAACACCGCTACCTCGCGGAACAACGGCACCATTACCGAATAGACCGGAAGATCCGTGTCGGCGATCCGCGCGTCCGCCCGGTCGTTGCGCGACCCGGGGCGGAAGACGGTCAGCGCCAATGCCAGCACGCGGAACAGCACGACGCAGAAGAATGGCAGGGCGATGGCTGTCATCAAGCCGGTTCGCGTTGGACCTGGCTCCACCAGAATGCCGCCAACAAACATCCCGGACAACATCGCCAGCAGCACCAACTGCCAAGTCGCGATGGGGCTCGCAGCTGACAGCTCCGGCGTTTGACGGCGCAGCTGGTTGATGGCGCGATCCAGCCGGACGTCGCGCTGCACCTCCTGCTCCCAGGCTTCGATCCTATCACGCGGTGCCAGCACCACGGTTTGCCCAACCGCTTGCAGCTTCGCGACCCGATCCCGCAAGCCGGCCGGCGTATCGAGTGTGGCGTCGACCAGCACAGTCCGCGCGCCCGGTCCGTCGGCAGGTACAGGGCCCGTCAGCACCGGCAATCCCAGTGCGCCGCCAAGTGCACGGGCATAGTCCAGGTGTGACACCAGCCCGCACGCCACCAGCGCCTCGCCGGGCGTCACGCCCCAGCGCTGCGCCGTCGCCATGCCATGCGCCAGCCGCGCTTGGCCGACGAGAGGTGCCAGGAGCGCTTGGTCCGATACGTCAGGCGGGCCTGCAACGGACACCACTATGGGCGCGGCGCGATGACGAGGCAGTAGCATCGGGGCCATCACTTAGCCTATCGGCGCACATGTTTTGCCATTACAATCTGAGGTTGGTTAAAAGCGATTGCCGTCGAGAAGCCTCGTTTGCAGCCTAGATTTCCACGGGCTGGTTGGGCTACCTGGGTAGGTACCCAGGGCAACCATCGATTCGGGTTCGCGAATAATGGTGAAGCCCGCTATTGTAATGTCATGCGACGGCTCTGAGGAACGGTTGGCACTGATGCGCTTTGCACTGAGACAGGGTCGCGTGAAATGGGCTCAGGCGCTTGCCCAAGCGTCGTTGTTGGGCCTGTCGCTCGCGCTGCCATCCGCGTCATTTGCGCAGACATCACCAGCCGCCAAAGCCGCGCCAGGGGCCAGCCTGGGCCTGCCGCCCGCGTCGGCCGCCCCCGCAACGCCACGCACCGAGGCCCGCCCGGAGCGCCGCGTGGTGCTGCGCTTCATCACCGAGGGCGAATTTCCGCCGTTCAACTACTTCGATGACGAGGGCGTGCTGACCGGTTTCAACGTCGATCTCGCCCGCGCCATCTGCCTTGAGGTCAATGCCGCCTGCGATGTCCAAGCCAAGCCGTGGGACGAGCTGATGCCAGCCCTGCAACGCGGCGAAGCGGACGGCGTCATTGCCGCCCATGTTGTATCGGCGGCGATGCTCAAAAAAGTCGACTTCACGGATCGCTATTTCCACTTTCCCGCCCGCTTTGCCGGCAAACGCGGCGGTGCGAGGATCGAAATCACGCCCGATGGCATCGACGGCAAGAAGGTCGCGGTCAGCAAGGAAACCGCGCACCAAGCCTACCTGTCGACGTTCTTCCGGCTTGCCCAGATCCAGGTGTTCGATACGCCAGACCTCGCCCGGGAAGCCCTGGCCGCCGGAAAAGTCGACCTGCTATTCGATGATGCGGTGAGCTTGGCGTTCTGGATCAACGGCACCGTCTCGAAAGAGTGCTGCGAGTTCAAGGGCGGCCCGTTCCTGGAGCCGCGCTATTTCGGTGAAGGCATCGCCATCGCCATCCCCAAATCCGATCCGGAGCTGAAGACGCTGCTCAACGGCGCGCTGCGCCGCGTCCGCGCCAGCGGCCGCTTCGACGAGTTGATGACGCAGTACTTCCGGATGCGGATCTTGGAATATTGATCAGCGGCGATGAACGCTTGAGACCAGTTGCCCGGTCCAACCTATTTCGGTGCGCGTTTGGCGAGGATGCGCTGCAGCGTGCGGCGATGCATGTTGAGGCGGCGTGCGGTTTCCGAGACGTTGCGGTTGCACAGCTCATAAACGCGCTGGATGTGCTCCCAACGAACGCGGTCGGCCGACATCGGGTTTTCCGGCGGCGGGGCGCGCTCATCGGACGGCGCGAGCAAGGCATCAGTGACATCGTCGGCATCAGCGGGTTTGCCGAGATAATCGACGGCACCCAGCTTCACGGCAGAAACGGCGGTGGCAAAGTTGCCGTAGCCGGTCAGGACGATGGCACGTGATGTCGGACGCAGCCGGTTCAATTCGGCGATAACGTCCAGACCGTTGCCGTCCTCCAGCCGCATATCGACGACCGCAAACGCCGGAGGCTTCTGGCGGATTAGGTCTAGGCCCTCAGCGATGGAGTGGCCAACGCGAACCTCGAAGCCGCGCAACTCCATGGCGCGGGCGAGACGTTGCACAAAGGCTTTATCGTCGTCGACAAGCACCAATGATGCATCTTCAGGCAGTTCGTCTTTTTTAAATGACAGGTCTTCGGCCACAGTCGGCTCCTTTACGTAAGGGCAACGCATACAGCGTTCGATAGCTGTTCGCCAACCCTCGTCTGCACAGCGATTTCTACGACTTTCGGCTGGCAAAAGATCGCGCCTCCAACGATCACAAGCCATGCAATATCCGAATGCCCTGCGACACTCTATCCTCATGACGCCCCGCCGTGAAGCACATTCATCATGGCATCATGTGGGGACGTTACGGGACCACAGCTGCTTCTCGTGAGGTGATAAGTACGCCACGCGATGTCGCCAACGCTCCAGCTGCAATCTAAAGCACCCCCCAAGGAATGCCGCGCCCGGTAAATATGTTCTTTGCGTGCCGTTCTCGAAAATACTGCGGTAAAATATTTCCAAAAATAGATTGACGACGACGAAACAATATGAGAAACATTATCAATGTCACACACACTTACCATCATCCGACGACTATGTAGCTGCCTCCGCTAATTGCGGACTGGGCCAGCTTCGATGATTGTTTGTGGCGAAGTTCGCCAACTCTTCGAATGAATGTAAATTCATATCGTGGGATTGGCTCCCTTCCTGGACATCCCCAACATGACATCCATGACTGAAGGTCGCCGACCGCGGATTCACTGCGGCCGGTGACCGTCCAGCACATCAATCCGTTCTGCGGACGACCGCTTATACTGCTGTATCTGCAGGGTTTTGCCACGATTTGGCGGCTCATCGCAGATATTTCAAGTGTGGAACCATGCCGCTGAACGCACTCCCTTGCCCCTGTAGCCCAACTGGTAGAGGCGCCGCACTCAGACTGCGGAGGTTTCTGGTTCGAATCCAGAGAGGGGCACCAATTGATTCCGTAGCTCAATGGAAAAGAGCGTTGGTTTACGAAACCAAAGGTTGCAGGTTCGAGTCCTGCCGGAATCGCCACTATTATCTCGGGCCGTTTCCGCGATTATATACGCGGCGACGCCAGAGTGGAATTGCGTCGAATAAAATTTGTTATCTCCAGCGTACGTAGCCCAATTGGCAGGAGGCGTCACCCTGAGACGGTGAACAGTGCAGGTTCGAATCCTGTCGTACGCACCAATCTTCCCGACCACACTGTCAGGACGCACGCCGTTATTGCAACGCTGCTCAGCTAACAGCGCCCACATTGTTGCCAGCGCTGCCAGCACCCGCTACGACAACGGCCATTCCAACAGCCTTCGGAACCTAAGGAAACGCCCTCATGAAACTTGTTCGCTTTGGCGCGGTTGGCGCTGAGAAGCCTGGCATTGTTGATGCTGACGGCCAGATCCGTGATCTCACAGGCCACGTCGCCGACATTTCCGGCGCGACAATCTCGCCTGCTGGTCTGGCCAAACTGAAGGCGATTGACCCGAAGTCGCTGCCGTTGGCTCCGGCTGGCAGCCGCATTGGCGCGCCGGTTGGCAACATCCGCAACGTCATCGCCGTCGGCCTGAACTATGCCGACCACGCCGCCGAAGCCGGCATGCCGATCCCGAAAGAGCCGATCCTGTTCAACAAGTTCGCCAACTGCGTCGTTGGCCCGAACGATAACGTCATCAAGCCGAAGGGCTCGATCAAGCTCGACTGGGAAGTTGAGATCGCGTTCGTCATCGGCACCCGCGCCCGTCACGTCACTGAGAAAGACGCGCTCGCCCACATCGCCGGCTACACGATCTGCAACGACGTATCGGAGCGCCATTGGCAGATCGAGCGCAGCGGCGGCCAGTGGATGAAGGGCAAAGTGTTCGAAAGCTCCGCTCCGCTCGGCCCATGGCTGGTGACGACGGACGAAATCAAGGATGTGCAGAACCTTGATATGTTCGCCGACATCTCAGGCAAGCGCATGCAATCCGGCAACACCAAGACGATGATCTTCGGCATTGCCCACCTGCTGTCGTACATCTCAGAGTTCATGGTGCTGGAAGCAGGCGACATCGTCATCACCGGCACGCCTCCAGGCGTCGGCCTCGGCATGAAACCGCAGCGCTTCCTCAACGAAGGCGACACCATCCACATGGGCATCCAAGGCCTGGGTGAGCAGAAACAAACGGTGGTGCCGTTTAAGATGTAAGGTTGCGATGTTGGAGGTGGTTGGCGGCAATTCTCGCTCCTACCTCTCCTCCCGCATCCCCGGAATCCGATCAGCGCTCGCGCTGTTCGGATGTCCGGGGTGTTTACCGCCATCGTTTCGCCCGGCCAGCGCCCAACCTCGACAGGTAAAGATCCCGGACAAACGTGCCGCCCAAGGGCGACACGATTTCCGGGAACGCGGTGGAGGGCTGGTGCCTTGACCTTAAAACCCTGAGGCGAGGAGTATTGAAAATGCGATCACGGACGATAGCGGCGGCGATCGCAAGTGTGGTGATATCTCTCACATCGGTTGCCGACGTGGCCGCCGCTTGCATGGTGCCGCCCAAAGTCAAACCGGAGCTTGAAGCCTTACAAACTAAGTTGGCGGAGCAAGGGTCGCAGCAATTTTTGTTGGGCCGGGTCCTGATCGGTGAGACCGCTATTGCAAGCGGAACAACCTGCGGCACGCATTGGGATCGCCTCGGACGAGAGCTCACCAAAGATATCAACGGTGGTGCCATCGTCTTGTTAGGCGAGATACACGACAACCCGTTCCATCATCAGTTTCGAGCGGCGCTACTGCGAGGGTTTGAACCCAGGGCGACGAGTGTGTTCGAGCAATTCGACACCAGCCAACAAGTTGCGATCCACAACTCGACGAAATCGACCACTTCAGTCGATCAGTTCCTGACCGATGTGGATTGGCGAGCATCCGGCTGGGCACAGTACGACTATCGCCCACTCTTCGATGCAGCGCTCACCGCCAAGATGCCGATCTACGCAGGCGATGTGCCCAAATCCATCATCCGCCAAGCCGCCAAGCAGGGCGAGGCCGCCATCACGCCGGAAGAACGGGCGCGGCTGAAGCTCGACGTGCAGCTGCCCGCCAACCAGCAGGACGCGATCCTCACCGAGCTGGAAGCCTCGCACTGTGGGATGATGCCGAAGACCGCCTTCACCGGCATGGCGTTCGCCCAGCGGTTGCGTGATGCGACGTTGGCAGACGTGGCGCTGAAGGCGCATGCTGCGCACGGCTCAGCCATCGTCATGGCAGGCAACGGTCATGTGCGCGGCGATCGCGGCATCGCCTGGTACATCCGCCAACGCGAGCCCAACGTCAAAGTCGTGACCGTCGCGCTGGTCGAAGTCGAGGACGGCAAAACCGATCCCGCCGCTTACGTGCCGCGCGATCCGGACGGCAAACCGGCCGTCGATTACGTCGTGTTCACGCCGAAGCACGTCCGCGCCGATCCGTGCGACGCGTTCAAGAAGAAGCCGTGATTACGGCTTCTTCTTCAGCAGCACGGAACTTCTCAGCATCGACGGATCGATCTTGACGTCCACCTTCGCAGCGCGGACGAATTCGACGCCGACATGCTCAGGCTCGCGGCGAATGACATTGCACTGCAGAACCTGGTTGTCGTCCTCAACGATCAGCTTGAAGGTGTCAGGAAGTTCAACGCCAGGCTTCACCTTCAGTAGGGCACCAGCTTCCGACTTATCGATGACAATGCAGGCAAAACGCGGACCACCTGGCACGACAGCTTCGGCATGGCGGAAGATGGTGCGACGACCAAAGCTGCGGCGCTCGGGTTCGCCTGGGGCGTAGAATTTTGGCTGCGTAAGGGTGTCCGACATGACAGGGCTCCAATCGACAACTGAGTGGGCAATGACCCGATTCAGGGCACACTAGGGCAAACCTGTTAACCAATCATGTCTCGGCGCCGCCGCGCGCGCCAGTCGGGTTCGCGGAAATGTGCGTTGCAACCACGCCAAATCCTGGACAAATTCAACCCTACAGGCCAATGAGAGCGGCGGCTTTTAGTCAATTGGGGGGCACGATGACAGGCAACACCATCTCACGGCGCACAGCGCTATTGGGCGCATCGGCATTTGGCGCATCAACGGTTGGCGGTGGCTTGATCTTGCCGACACCTCCTGCGTTCGCCAAGGCACCACGGGCGACCAGCCAACCTGCCACCTATTACCGGTTCGACATCGGCGACATGCAGGCGACCGTCGTCTCGGATGGGCCGCTGCCGCTCGGCGAGCCGTCGGGCTCGTTCACCGGCATCAGCAAGGATGAGGTGCGGAAATCGCTGACCGACAATTTCCTCAGCCCTGACAACGTCGTCATCGAGCAGAACGTGCTGGTGCTGAATACCGGCAGCCGCCTCGTGCTGTTCGATAGCGGCATGGGAACCTCCAAGGTGTTCGGCCCAACGACAGGCCGCTTGGAGGTCAGCCTGCAGCAGGCCGGTTTCTCCCGCGATGACGTCGACGACATCATCTGCACCCACGCCCACATCGACCACATCGGCGGCTTGGCCAACCCCGACAACTACCGGCTGTTCCGCAACGCCACCATCCACATCTCCAAGGCCGATTTCGACTTCTGGACCGACCCGGCGAAAATGACCGGCGACCTCAAATCGTTCGTCGCCCACGCGCGCCAGAACCTGCTGCCCTATGCCAAATCGCACATGAAATTCGTCGAGGATGGCAAGGATGTTGTGCCGGGCGTTCAGGCGATGGCCGCGCCCGGACACACTGTTGGCCACATGGTCTACATCATCAAGTCGGGCAAGGAGAGCATGGGCTTTATCGGCGACACCACGCACCATCACGTGCTGCTGACCGAGAAGCCGCGCACCGAGTTCGCCTATGACAGCGACCCGAAGCAAGCCGTCACGTCGCGTCTGAAAGTGCTCGACATGATCGCCAGCACGCGCATGCCGATGCTCGCCTATCATTTCCCGTGGCCCGGCGTTGGCAACCTGCAGAAGCAAGGCGACGGTTACCGCTACATCGCCACCCCGATGTCTCTCGCCAAACCGGCGGCGAAGAAGGCATAACGCTGGCATGACTTTAACGCTGAGGCTGCCATGACCACGATGTCCATCGACGAGCTCGCCGCCCGCATTCCCGATGGTGCGAGCATCGCGCTGCCACCGGACTATTCCGGTTGCGCGATGACGGCGATCAAGGCGCTGATCGAGCGGGGCGCGAAGGATCTGCATCTGATCGGCGTGCCGAGCCTCGGCTTCCAGGGCGATTGGTTGATCGGCGCGGGCTGCGTTCGCACAGTTGAGACCGCCGCGATGACGCTCGGCGAACACGGCCTGCCGCCGCGCTTCAACGCTGCCATCAAAGCGGGCAAACTCAAGATGCTCGACGCGACCTGCCCGGCAATCCATGCGGGATTGCAGGCGTCCGAGAAGGGCATTCCGTACATGCCGTTGCGCGGCATTCTCGGCTCCGACCTGCTGAAAATCCGCCCGGACTGGAAGGTTGCCGATAATCCGTTCGCTGCACCCGGCGACAAAATCGTGCTGATCCCAGCGATCCGGCCGGACGTGACGCTGTTCCACGCCGCCAAAGCGGATCGCCACGGCAACGTCTGGATCGGCGTCCGCCGCGAGCTGATGCTGATGTCCCACGCCGCCCGCGAGACGTTCGTCACCGTTGAGGAGATCGTCGATGCCGACTTCCTCGCTGACGACGAGATCGGCGCTGGCACAATCCCCGCGCTCTACATCTCCGGCATCGCCATCGCCAAACGCGGCGCTGAACCTATCGGTTTGGCTGGTGTCTATGCCGCCGATGACGTCGCGTTGGCCGCTTACACCCGCGCTGCGCAGACAACGGACGGTTTCGCGCAGTGGCTGGCGCAGAACGTAAAGGTTAGGGAGTTGGCTTGAGGCACGCCAAAATCCCGGCCGCACAGGGTGCGCCGGCGTATCAGGCAAGGGGCGGAGGCAGCGGATGCCGCTGGGTCTTCCCAAGGTATTTGAAACAGCATCGGCTGCCTCTCGCGTCGAGTAAAGCTGCGGCGTCATGCAAGAAGTTCCAGTGATTCACCAGCCTGCACTTTCATCAGGCCCCTGCACATACGTCACCCGGGCGCCGCCCTGCGATGGGCGGCGTACTTCGGCTCACTCCATTCGACCCTCACGCGACCGACGCACCGGAAGCGCACCCTCGTGGGGCAGAACACAGCCAATATCTCATGGCCTGAGAGGGCGGGGATAACTTTGGGCAGATAATTTGTGGGGGTGGTTAATGCTGGTCGCGCCTACGGTAGCTGTCGGGGCTAGACCGGTAGTTGTGAGCGTGCAACGTTGAAGCTCGCAAGTGACCCGGAGGCGAACTAGCGAGCGCTCCAACCCGTAGGGCGCAAAAGCCCTCTTGCGCCTTGCGCCGCGACTGGGCGATGTCGCCGCAGTAATGTAATCTGCCAACGGCTAGAATAATCGGTTCTGTTGGACGTAGGTTGGGTCAAGCCCCCTTGCGCAATCCAACGTCCACGGGTGGTCCGACCACGTGAGCGTGTCCCCGAGGATGTTGGGTCGCGCAAAAACTTGCCCCTACCTAAGTCTAGCTGGATCCACTGAGTGCGGAGCAAGTGGTGCGGCGCAAGGCGCAAGAGGGCTTTTGCGCCCTACGGGTTTTCGTCACTTCCGCACATGGCCCTAACTCACCGGAACGGCGTCTGTGCCGGACCGGTCGGTTTAAGGTGAACACCTTCCTACGGCCCCTATCCGTTCATCAACCGGTAGATGGTCG
>JAYSVA010000360.1:0-17934 GCA_043718785.1 Hyphomicrobiaceae bacterium | reverse complement strand
GATGATGCCATCCTGACGACCGGCTCTCGCGTGCTGTGGTGGCAAGCCTACGGTGGCACGGTGCTGCTGTCCAAAGGCAGCTCCATCAAGTCGCCTGCTGACATGAAGGGCAAGAAGGTTCGCGTGTTCGGCAAACTGCTCGGCACCTGGGTCACGGCCAACGGCGGCTCGCCCGTCAACGTCGCTGGCGGCGAGCAGTATTTCGCCTATCAGCGCGGCACCGTCGACATCGGCATGACCGGGCCGGACACCGTCAAATCCCGCAAAATCTGGGAAGTGATGGACAACGTCACGGCCGTCAACACCGCCGCTATCGAGTTCCTGGTGGTGATCAACGAGAAGGTGTTCCAAAGCCTGACCGAGGCCGAGCGTACGATCATCACGACCGCCGCCAAGAAGGCTGAGGCGACGCTGCGGTCTGAGTTCTCGCAGATCGAGAAAGATGCCATGGAGGTTGCCCGTCAGAATAAAATGACGGTCTACGTGCCAAACGCCGCAGAAATGGACGAATGGCGCAAGTCTGCCGTGCCCGTACGTGACGAGTTTCTTAAGGGGGCAGGTCCGCTCGGCAAGCAGATCTACGATGCTGCACTGGGACTGAAGTAACCGGGCCGTTCCCGGGAGTGCCGGTGACGTGAGCATCGCCTGCGGCGACTTCGAAGGGACCTTCTGTCCCTTCGAGCATCCCAGACCAGGACACGTCCTGGACCTCAACAAAAAGGCCACCTGCGAGGGTGGCCTTTTTGCTTGGCTTTAGCTGCCGCCGCCGTAGAGGAAGTTTGGCAGCCACAGGGTCAGCCCTGGCCAGATGTACATCAACACCATGCAGAGGATGACGATCAGCATGTACGGCATCATGCCCGCGAAGATCTGATTGAGCGTCACATGTTTGGGTGCGACACCCTTCAGATAAAACGCCGACATGGCGACCGGTGGTGACAGGAACGCCGCCTGCAGGTTGACGAACACCAGCGTGCCCCAGAGGATCGGGTCGATGGCGAAGTGCTTCAACAACGGCAGGAAGATCGGCACGAAGATCACGATGATCTCAGTCCACTCCAACGGCCAGCCGAGGATGAAAATCAGCGCCTGCGACAGGATCATGAACTGGATCGACGTCAGGTTCATCGACATCACCCACTTCTCGATCAGCGCCTGACCGCCGAGCAGTGCGAACACGCCCGAGAAGATTGCTGATCCCACGAATAGCCAGCACACCATCGAGGTGGTCTTTGCCGTCAGGAACACAGCTTCCTTGGTACGGGCCCAGTTCAGCGTTCCCGCCTGTAGTGCCAGCAGGAACGCACCAAACGCGCCTACCGCCGCCGATTCCGTAGCCGTGGTGATGCCAAACAGGATCACCGCCAGCACCACCGCCGTCAGAATACCGAGTGGCGCAATCGATGTGGTCAGCAGCTTGATGACAACGAAGCGCTCGGCGGTCATCTTGGTGTAATAGCGTGCCATCACCGCAGTCATGAACGCAGCGATGATCCCGAACGTCATGACGAACCCGGCTGGCGGGCCTTTTTCGGCGGGCGTTGCGACTTTCTCAACTGGCGCACTACCCAGCGATTGCAGACCCTCCGGGATCGCCTCAGCAACACCAGCTTGCTGGTGAATGACGATGAACCACCAAGTCGTCCACAGCGTCAGCGCCACGATGATCAGCGGCGTTAGCGTGTAGAGCAGCACGCCGACAATGTTGCCGTAGCTCAATGGCTTGCCGTCGGCGAGGCATTGTTTGGCTTTGCCCGGCGAGACCAGCGCCTTCAGCGACGCCACCGTCATATTGTTAGCGTAGGCTTTCTGGAACTGCGGCACCCACTCCGGCACCGGCACCCGCGTCTGGTCTTCCGGCAGCTTCGGCGCGATTTTTGGATTAATCAGGGCCCAGCCGATAATGTAGATCAGATACAGGAACGCCAGGAAGAAGCCCGGGAACATCGCGGCGGCATAGAGCTTCACCACCGACTGGCCAGCAACTGCCGCATAAACGATGATCATGACCGACGGCGGAATCAGAATGCCCAAGGTGCCGCCAGCGGTAATGACGCCAGCCGCAAGTCGCACGTCATAACCGGCCTTCAGCATCGGGTTGAAGGCAATGACACCCATCAACACGACGACCGCGCCTACTAGGCCGCTGGCAATGCCCCAGAAGGTGCAGACGATCAGCGAGGCCACAGCGAGCGACGCCGGAACGCGCCGGAACGCCAGCTGGATCGAATAGAACATCTTATCGACGAGCGCGCCGCGCTCCATCACGTACCCCATCAACACGAATAGGGGGATGGAGATCAGCACGTCGTTGGTCATCGCACCGTAAGCGCGCTGCACCATCAGATCGAACACGCGGTTCTGAATCCACGGCTGTGCCGGGTCGAAGAAGGCGATGAACCCGAAGATAATGCCCAGACCCATCAGGGTGAAGGCGGTCGGGAAGCCCAACATAATCACGACGACGATGAGCAACAGCATCGTCAGGCCAAGCATCGGATCGGTCATTGTGGTTGGTCTCCACGGCCACGTTGACGGGCGGCTTCATCAATGTTTTTGGCGTTGTCGATGGCCAGGTTGCGGGATTCAGCATCGACGAGGTCGCTGTTACCGAGCTGCTGCTCGATCACGTCGATTTCGTTGACGTCTTTTAGGCGACTTGGCCACTCGCCGGTCTTTAGACAGACGATGCAGCGGACAACCTCCGCAACCCCCTGCAGCAGCACCAGCGCTCCGGCGACCGGAATAACCGTCTTGAAGTGATAGACCGGCGGGCCGTTGGCTGTGACGTTCGAGTGCTCGTTGATCCGCCAGCTATCGCCTGCGTAGGAGTATCCGGCATAAACCAGCGCCAGAATACCCGGCAGGAAGAACGCGATGTACAGGATCAAATCGAGCGTCGCTTGGGTGCGCGGCTTGAACGAGCTGTAGAGGAAGTCGCCGCGCACGTGGCCGTTCTGCGCCAGCGTGTAGGCACCGCACATCATGAACAGCGTGCCGTAGAACATGTTACTGGCGTCGAAGATCCAGGCCGTCGGCATGTTTAGCGCATAACGCTTGAACACCTCGGCCACAACCAGCAGCATCAGGCCGATGATCAGCCAGGCCGCCGCCTTGCCAAACCACGTACTGATACCATCAATGGTATGTAAAAAACGTTCAACTGTCATTGATGCCTGACCACGGTCCGAGTTTCATTAAGGCACACGAAGGCATCCACCGAAAATGGTTCGGCAGATGCCTTGCTCATTGCGTCAAGTTTACTTCTTCATCACGCCGTTGGCGCCAAAGTAGTGGTCGTAGGCCATGCGGCGGCTGACCACCGTATCCTGCTCCCACTGAGTCGCGCGACGTGCGAACAGCAGCTGCGACTCGACGATTTCCTTGAACAGTGGGTTCTCCGCCGACTTCTTGGCGACAACCTGATCATGGACCTCGAGCTGTTTCTTCAGGATCGCGTCAGGGGTCTTGTAGAACTTGACGTTATCCTTGGTCTGCAACAGCTGGTAATCGGTCGAGTATCTGTCGATGGCTTTCCACGACATATCGGCCGAAGCGGCCTCCACGGCGTTGGTGATGATCGCCTTCATTTTATCCGGCAGCGCGTTGAATTTGTCCTTGTTGAAGGTAATTTCAAACGCTTCGGCGTTCTGGTGATAGCTCTGCAGCATGCAGACCTTCGACACGTCAGCGAAGCCGAGCAGGCGGTCCGATGAGGCGTTGTTGAACTCAGCTGCATCAAGCAGGCCGCGATCCATTGCCGAAACGATTTCGCCGCCGGGAAGGGCGTTGACGGCCATTCCCATGCCAGTGAACACGTCAATCGAGATGCCAACCGTGCGGTACTTCACGCCCTGCAGATCTTCGAGCTTGGCGACTGGCTTCTTGAACCAGCCGAGCGGCTGTGTCGGCATCGGCGCGTAGGCGTACGAGACGACGTTGGCGTTGATCGATGCATAGAGCTTTTCGAGCAGGGCTTTGCCGCCGCCGTACTTGTGCCAAGACAGCAGCATGTTGGCGTCCATAGCGTAGGCCGGGCCTGAACCCCAAAGTGCCAGCGCGTTCTGTTTGCCGTAGTGATACACAAGCACGCCGTGGCCGCCATCAAGCGTGCCCTTGGACACGGCTTCGAGCAGGCCGAATGCGGGCACAACGGCGCCAGCAGGCAGCACGTCGATCTTGAGATCGCCACCGGTCATGTCGTTGACCTTCTTGGCGAAATCAGTGGCGTATTCGTGGAAGATATCCTTAGCTGGCCATGTGCTCTGCCAGCGCATGTTGATCGGGCCCTGGGCCTTCACAACTGCTGGGGCCGCTACAGTCGCCGCTGCCGCCAGCGCGGAACCGCGCAAGAATTTCCGACGCGATGGGGTCTTGTCTGAGGTCGTCATGCTTCGCTCCCTGGTGCTGGCCATTTTCTACGGCCATTCTGAATTCAATATGCCAGGAACCACCCTCCCGGCAAGTCCCCGACGCATCAAACTTTAGCTGGCTACGTAATTAAGTGTAACGTAATCTAACGAGCCACCACCGCCTCAGCAACTCCGGAGGTCAAACACGGCGTCGTCGTAGTTGTTATTCAGGCACACGCTCGGATAATCAGCCGACCCCGCTAGACGCGACGTTTCCTCATGCTAGCCTGCGTCCCACCAGTTGTAACGGTGATGGCGGGGGCCCGTATGCGTGTTTCAAATCGTTCAAAGTTCAGCTTGCGGGCTGCGCTGACCGTTTCACTGACATTGGCGACAAGTCTCAGCACAGCGGGCCACACGCAGGCACAGTCGAAACAGAAATCCAACGTCCAGCGCGAGCGTTGCGCTCAGGTCGCTGCGCGGGCCGTGAACACGCCGGGCAACTTGTACTATTCGGCCCCCGTGAGTGGCTATGGCGGCGGTGGCGGCGGGATCGCGGGCGCAATCATCGGGGCCGTTATCATCACCGCGATTGCGGCATCGGTGGCCAACGCAGCCCGGGTCAAAGCTGAGAATAGCTGTCTGGTCGCCGCTGGCTTGAAGCCAAATTCGGAACCGTCAGCCGCGCCGGACAAGCCGACGCGTTCAGGTACTCCAGAATCCCGCGCATCAAAGGCCCGCGAAGCCGCCACTGATGCGGTCGGAACCGGTGCCTTCAGGGGGGGCGGCGTCCACGCCTGGGTGGCAGAGTCACTCAAGTCGCAGAAGTAGCGGTGGCCACTCATCGGCCACCGCGATTGGTGCGGGCGGTCAAGCCACGCCATTCGCCTTCAGGAACGCTGTCAGCCGCGCCCAGCCGTCTTTGGCTGCGTCGGCCCGGTAACTTGGGCGGTAGTCGGCGTGGAAGGCGTGCGGGGTGTCGGGGTAGATCTTGATCTCGCACGGCTTCTTGGCGGCATCGCAGGCGGCCTTCATTTTCTCGACGGTGTCGTTGGGGATGCCGGTATCAGCGCCGCCATACAGGCCGAGCACGGGGGCGTGCAGGTTGGCGGCGATGTCGATGGGGTGTTTCGGCTGGTTCGCCGTGGCATCGCCGACGACGCGGCCGTACCAGGCGACGCCCGCCTTCACGCCTGGATTATGCGCCGTGTACAGCCACGTGATCCGTCCACCCCAGCAGAAGCCGGTGATCGCCAGCTTGGCCGTGTCCGCCTTGCCCGACGCCTTGGCATACGCCACGGCGGCATCAAGGTCGGACATCACCTGCGCGTCCGGCACCTTGGCAACGATAGGCCGGATTTCGTCAATGGACTTGAGGCTCGCGACATCACCTTGGCGTGCGTACATTTCCGGCGCGATGGCCAAGTAGCCCATCTTGGCGAGGCGACGGCAGACATCTTTGATGTGCTCGTGCACGCCAAAGATTTCTTGCACCACCAGCACGACCGGGAAGGCCGTGCCAGTTGCGGGCATCGCCCGGTAAGCCGGAATTTCACCGTCAGCGGTTTTGATCTTCACTTCACCAGCTTCAAGGCCGTTTGCGTCCGTAGTGATCGCGGTCTGCGCCATCACCGGCTGAGCGGCGGCAGCAAATCCAGTTGCAAGGGTCGTCACCAGCATCGTCCTCCGTGAGAAATCAATTTTGTTGGCAAGGCTTTTGGCATCTGCCGCGAAGTTCGGGTCGTGGGTGGTCATGGGATGGGTCCTTTTTGGTGCGGACTGGTGTTCATAAATCTCAAAGCACAATCCATCCCACCGCTGGTTCCCCGGAATTTTCAGCCCGCTGCGGGCTGAAAATATCCGGGGTCTTCAACTCTCACATGTGGGCAGATCAACGCCTCATCTCACCAGGTGAAGATGCCGGATAGGCCAGCCGACTGGAGGTCGGCAGGCATTCCGGGAAACCAGTGGTGGGGGCCGGGATGACAGAATTCACTACCCGAGCATATTGGTATCGCCACACACGGAGATCGCCTGGCCCGAGATGGTTTTGGCGCGGGGTGAGGCCGTGAACACCACCATATCGGCGAGCTGTTGCGGCGTCACATAGTCTTTGATCGAGGTGTTGGCGAACATCATCGTCTCCAACTCTTTAAACGCGACGCCCTTCTGCTGCGCCTTGGCTTCGAACACGCGGCGGATGCGATCCCCCGCCACTAAGCCCGGCAGCAGCGCGTTGACGCGAATGCCGAACTCGCCCAGCTCAATCGCAATCGACTTGGTGAAACCAATCACGCCCCACTTCGCCGCCGCATAAGGCGAGCGCAGCGGGAAGCCGTGCTTACCCGCCTGCGATGACAGGTTCATGATGCTCGGGTTCTTCGACTGCTTCAGGTGCGGAATGGCGAGCCGCACACAATTGAACTGGCTGGTCAGATCAACGGCCAAACAGCGGTCCCAGTCATCCGGATTGATCTCCTCCACTTTGCCCGTCGGCCCGGCAATGCCCGCATTGTTGACGAGGCAATCCAGCCCGCCGAGTGCCTTCAGTGCGTCCTTGAACAGCGCTGCCACCGCCGTGCGGTCGGAGACATCGCAGACCGATTGCGTCAGCATCGGATCGCTCACCTTCGCCGCCGCCAGCGCTTTCGCATCGACATCGCAAATATGAACCTTCGCCCCCTCGCGCACGAACGCACGGGCAATCTCCAGCCCAATGCCCCCCGCCCCCGCCGTCACCAGAACGCGCAAGCCTTTGATGCCCAGATCCATTGTGTTTCCCCGTTTATCCGTTGGGCGATAACAACGCCTGCGTCGCCGCCGTGACATCGGCCTGCCGCATCAGGCTTTCGCCGACCAGGAAGGTGTTGACGCCGACCTTGTTCAGCCGCGCCAGATCGGCGGGCACGAAAATGCCGCTCTCGCCGATGACGATGCGGTCTTTCGGCACCAGAGGGGCCAGCGTTTCGGTGGTCGCCAAGGTGACGTCGAAGGTCTTGAGGTTGCGGTTGTTGATGCCGATCATACGGCAATCCAGATCCAACGCCCGGTCCAGTTCCTCGGCGTCGTGGACTTCGGCGATGGCGTCCATGCCCCAGTCCTTGGCCGCAATGGCCAGATCACGGGCGGTGGCATCGTTGATCTGCGCCAGGATGATCAGAATGCAATCCGCCCCCCAGGCCCGCGCCTCCGCCACCTGATAGGTGTCGAGCATGAAATCCTTGCGCAGCGCCGGCAGATCACACGCCGCCCGGGCTTGCGTGAGGAACTCCGGCGCGCCCTGGAACGACGGCGTATCCGTCAGCACTGACAAGCACGCCGCCCCACCCGCGGCATAGGCCTGCGCCAGCGACGGGGGATCGAAATCCGCGCGGATCAGCCCCTTCGACGGCGACGCCTTCTTGATCTCCGCAATCAGCGCCGGTCGGCCCGCCGCGTGCTTGGCGGCCAGCGCCCCAGCAAACGGCCGAACCGGGCCAGCCGCCTTCGCCGCCCGCACCACCTCCGCCAGCGGCCGCCGGGCCTTAGCCTCGGCAATCTCGACCAGTTTATACGCCGTGATCTTCGTCAGGATATCGCTCATGCACCCATCCTTAGCGCTGCCAGGCGGGTCGGAGCAAGTACGGCCCAATCCGTAGGGCGGGATAGCCCTCTTGCGTATCCCGCCGGCTCTCCACGAGCTCAGGGGGCGCAATAAAAGTGATAACCGTCCCATGGCGGTCTCGCCTAGTCGCGGCGGGATACGCAAACGGGCTATCCCGCCCTACGCGCCTTTCCGCTCGTAAGGCCCAATCCCGTAGGGCGGGATAGCCCTCTTGCGTATCCCGCCGCCTCTCCACGAGCTCAGGGGGCGCGGTAAAAGTGATACCCGTCCCATGGCGGTCTCGCCCAGTCGCGGCGGGATACGCAAACGGGCTATTCCGCCCTACGCGCCAACGCGCCATCACCGATTGCCCCGCCGCTCCGTCGTCTTGCCGATGGCGAGGAAACTGGTCAGCCGCGCCGCTTCCAGCTCCCCCGCGGTAATCGCGGCTAGCACTTTGCAGCCGGGTTCGCTTTGATGGCCGCAGTTGGTGAATTTGCAGCCCAGGGCCAGTTGTTCGATGTCGTCGAAGTTGGCGTCCTTACCTTCGTCGGCGTTCCACAGGCCGAGTTCGCGCATGCCGGGGGTGTCGATCAGCGTGCCGCCGCCCGCGCGGATGAACATCTGCCGATGCGTGGTGGTGTGGCGGCCCCGGCTGTCGCTCTCGCGCACTTCTTGCGTCGCCATCACGTCGCGCTGCAGCAGCTGGTTGGTCAGCGTTGACTTGCCGACGCCGGACGAGCCGATCAGCGCCACGGTCTTGTGGCCGTCAAAATACGCCTCCAGCTCAGCCAGCCCCGTGCGTCCACGCGCCGAAATCGCATGGATGGCAACGCCGGGCGCGGTCGCCGCAAGTTCGGCCATCACGCCCGCTACATCGCCCGCCCCATTCGACAACAGGTCCGACTTGTTGGCGACGATCACCGGCTTGGCCCCACTATCGCGCACCAGCACCAGATAGCGCTCGACCCGCCTTAGGTTGTAGTCACCATCCAGCGCCGTCATGATGAACACCACATCCACATTCGCCGCCAGCAACTGCGGACGCTGCTCGGCGGCGGCCTTACGGACCATCGTCGAGGTGCGTGGCAGCACCGCCTCAACGAACGCCGGACCATCCGCTTCAGCTGGCCGGAACGCCACGAAATCGCCGACCCCCGGCAGATCCGTCCGCAGCGCCACGTTGTTGCGGAACCGACCCGTCGCCTCAGCGCTCAGCTCGCCGGTATCCGTACCGATCTGATAGTGTGTGCGATGCTCGGCAATGATGCGGCCCGGCTGCATTTTGAGCGATGGGTCAGCCTTCCGCACCGCCGCCTCGAACTTCTGCTGCCAGTGCGAGTTCCAGCCGAGCGCTTCCAGTGTCATTCAATCGTGTCCATGGCGAATTCCTAAGGGTTGTTTCCCAACAATAGCACGTCCTCTCAACCTTCAGGTTCATTCAATTCTCGCAGCCCCATCCCCCGCCTTGGGACGGGCCTCAGCGACCGATGGTCGTTGCCGAGCTGCACGACGCTTGTTATGTGCCGTCAGGGCCTCCCATCGGCCGACACGCGAAGGAGTGCACCATGGCTGACGATCTGGCGTTCAAGAAGACGATGGTGTTCGACTATGGCGTGCCCTCCGAGTTGGCACCCGGCGTGGTCCGCATCGTCGCCAATAACCCGAGCCCATTTACGTTCAAAGGCACCAACACCTACCTTGTCGGCAGCGCCACGGACCCGAAAGCCGATCTCGCGCTGATCGATCCCGGCCCAGCGCACGACGACCATATCGCCGCGATCAAGCGGACCATCGGCACCCGCCGCGTCAGCCACATCTTGATTACCCACACCCACCGCGACCACACCGACGCCCTGCCGAAGGTGCAGGCGATGACCGGCGCGGCTGTCGTCGGCTACGGACGCGCCGCCTTGGTCAAGGACGATCCGCGCCTCTCCCCCTCCGGCACCGAGTTCATCGACGTCGACTTCAACCCGGATATCCGCATGGTCTGCGGCGACAGCCTCACCGGTCCCGGCTGGAAACTCGATGCCGTGTTCACGCCTGGCCACGCGCCGGACCACCTGTGCTTCGCCCTCGCCGACCGCCGCATCCTGTTCTCCGGCGACCACGTGATGGCCTGGAACACCACCGTCGTCGCGCCGCCCGAGGGCCACATGGGCGACTATATGACCTCGCTCGAAACGCTGCTCGCGCGCAGCCGCCACGACGACGTCTACCTGCCCGGCCACGGCGGCCGCGTCGAGCAACCGGCGCGTCTCGTGAAGGCGTTCCTGGTGCATCGCTCGATGCGCGAACAGGCGATCCTTGGCGCCATCAAAGACGGCACCAACACCATCGACGCCATCGTCACCCGCGTCTACCAGGGCCTCGACCCGAAACTGACCCGCGCCGCTTCATTGTCCGTACAAGCGCATGTCGAACATCTCGTGACCAAGGGGCTGCTGGCAAAGCCCGGGCAGGCATTGACCTGGGGCGTGAAGTTGGCGGCGGTTTGATGGAGATGTACCGTGAGACCAACAAAATACGCCGTCCTTGTGGCCCTGTTCTGGGGCCTAGCGGGTGCCGCGCAGGCTGCACCGGACTGGGTTGAGCTACCGTCGTTCGATGCGGATTTGACCGACGGCAAGCCGACGGCTCTCAAGGCCGCGGTGTTCCGCCCGGTTGGCAAGGGGCCATTTCCAGCGGTCGTGGCGCTACACGGCTGCGGTGGACTCGGCACCCGGGCTGTCCCGATTTCGGCCCGCCACATGGATTGGGGCCTCCGCCTCGCAAGCCTGGGATTTGTGGTGGTGATGCCCGATAGCTTTGCGTCACGCGGCCTTGGTTCCCAGTGCACCAACCCAGCCCGCACCGTTACCCCAGCGCGCGAACGCATTCGTGACGCCGCGGGTGCCCGCCTTTGGCTTCAGACTTTGCCGGATGTGGACCCATCGCAGGTCAGCCTGCTTGGCTGGTCCAATGGCGGCTCCAGCGTCTTGTACGCGGTGAGTCGCACGGCGATAAATTTCCCAGGCCCAGATTTTCGCAAGGCCGTGGCGTTCTACCCGGGTTGCCGCACGCCGTCCGAGCGTGGTGTGATTCCGCGCCTGCCATTGCTGCTACTCATCGGGCTCGCTGACAACTGGACACCCGCTGCCCCGTGCCGTGACTTGGCCGAGAAAGCCCGCGCCGCCGGAGCGGCCACGACCCTCGTCACCTACGACAACGCCTACCACGATTTTGATCACCCAGATTCGCCCGTGCGTGAGCGCACCGGCCTCGCCTTCACCGGCGATAAATCCGGCCGCGCCTTCAGCGGCACCGACGCCAAAGCCCGCGCCGACGCAATTGTGCGCGTCCCCGCCTACCTGCGCGATTGAAAGATTTGAGCGATGCCCGACAACGACGCGCGCATCCCATTGCCCGATTTCGCCGCCACTAGAAAAAACTTGGTCATAACTGCAGAATTCGCCACCAGGTCTATCGTCTGTCCCATTGGGAACGGCATAACGCACTCGTGGCCCCCTCCCTCCCCGCTTGAGGGACAGGGCCAGGGTGTCGTCGCATCCTCTCGACGGTAGCAGTGGTTAGAACATGGAGCTTGCAATGACGACACACGTCACAGAAACACCGGCGGCCGCATCGGACGTCGCGCTGCGCCACTTCGAGGATATGCTGCGGTTTGAGACCGATTGCTGGGATGTCCACGAGAGCCTGAAATCGCCAACGCCGGATTTCATTCTGGTGGACGTGCGCGGCCCCACCTCGTTTGCCCAAGGGCACGTTGCCGGCGCGATCAACATCCCGCATGGCAAAATGACCGCCGCGAAGATGGGCGACTATGCCGCCGGCAAAACGTTTGTCGTGTACTGCGCTGGCCCGCATTGCAACGGCGCCAACAAAGCCGCAGTACGGTTGGCCCGGTTGGGACTGCCGGTCAAAATGATGATCGGCGGCGTCACCGGCTGGATCGACGAGGGCTTCAAGTTGACCGCACCGGTTGCTGGGTGAGGGCGGCCGCAGGCAACGTCGTCATTCAGCCCTGCCGCTAATACCGCTTACTCAAACTTCTCGCGTGTCCGCTTGCCCTTAGCGGGGGCGTCGGCATCGCGTGAAGTGGATTTGGTTGGCACAGGGGTTTTGCCGGTGGCACTCTGGGGCGCGGCCTTCTCACCCGCCTTCGGAGTACCCGCCTTAGCCGCAGCAGCTGGCGGCGGAACCACGCCATCCCTGACGCGACGTGGCACGACCACGCGGCCGCCACGGCGGAGGCGGCCGACGCGTTCGCCGTTGGCCGAGGGGATGGTCGCTTCGACCTGCCACTGGATCTCTTTCAGGATTTTGCGCACCCTGGCGGCGTTGCGCCCCAAATCGTGGACGCCGTAGCGTGAGGCCGAGCGGACGTCGACGCGGGCGGTGCTGGCGTCGCCATCGACGCGGATGACGATATCATCGGTGAAGCCAAGCACAGTGGTGCGATCGACGGCCTCGACATAGCCGGGCCCGCCGTAGCGACCTTTCGGCGGCTCCTCCTGGATGATCTTCATCTTCAGCGTTCGGTTCAGCGAGGCAATGACAATCTCGAACGCTTCGTCCGCCGACCGGTCGATGACAAATGGCTTGATATCAGGATAGCCCTCGTTCTGGGCTTTGGCGGCGGTGAGGCCGGGGTACGCCGGACTGTTCGATCCAGGTGTGCGGGCCTTCGCCAGCGCCACGAATTTTGGCGGCGTTTGCATGTCGGTGGTGACGTCGTTGATACGCGGCAGCGCCCGGAAGGAGGGCAACAGCGCCAGCGGCCAGGCAAAAATGCCGAGTGCTACGGTCAGGCCGATCAACGTGGTCGCCGCACCCCGGCTGCCACGCCGCCAAATTTGATAGAGCGCGCCGCCACCAACCAAAAACGTCAAGACAGCCCCGACAAAGGCCGTCTTGAACAAGTTCAAGGCGATCGGCGTTGGCATCGAGAACAAGCGATGGCCGAGCATGGCAACGCCAATCAACGCGACGCTGAACAGGCCGAGCCGCACCGTCCACAGGCTCATTGGCGCGCTGTGGGCGTTGTAGTTCTGGGCGGGAGTGCCCAGTGCTGGGTACGAAGCTGCCATCGCGTCTGCCGTTTTTCTAGAGGGCCGTTTCTTTGAGACCGCAACTCAGAGTCTCTTGTGGTGTAGCGTTAACGACTCATATCATGCCAGAACTAGTCAACCAACGTACCGCTGCCCCATAGTCTGTGTTCCCAACTGCCAATAAGGGCCGACACCACATGAAACCGCTCTCCAACTCTGAAATGCGCGACGTTGAGACGCTGCTGCACCCGACCACCAATTTGCACACCCACCGCACCAACGGTCCGCTGGTGCTGGACCGGGCGGAAGGCGTGCACGTCTACGACACCCAAGGCAAACGCTATATCGAGGGTTTAGCGGGATTATGGTGCACTGGCCTTGGTTACGGCAATAAGGAGTTGGTGGAAGCCGCCACCGAGCAGATGCAGAAGCTGTCGTTCACCCACCTGTTCGGCGGCCGCAGCCACGAGCCAGCGATTGCACTCGCCGAAAAGATCAAGGAAATCTCGCCCGCACCGACGTCGAAGGTGTTTTTCACGTCCTCGGGCAGCGAGGCCAACGACACCCAGATTAAGCTGGCGTGGTATTACAACAACGCCCGGGGCAAACCACGCAAAAAGAAGATCATCGGCCGGATGCGCGGCTATCATGGCGTTACGATTGCCTCGGCCAGCCTGACCGGCCTGCCGATCTTCCACGCGGATTTCGATCTACCGATGGCGCGCGTGCACCATGCGGCGGCCCCGCACCACTGGCGGTCCGGATTGCCCGGCGAAACCGAGGAAGAGTTCGCCACCCGGCTGGCCAAAGACCTGGAAGACCTGATCCACCGCGAAGACCCTGAAACCATCGCCGCGTTCATTGCCGAGCCGGTGCAGGGTGCTGGCGGCGTCATCGTGCCACCCGCCACCTACTTCCCGAAAATTCAGGCGGTGCTGTCACGCCACGACATCTCGTTCATTGCCGACGAAGTGATCTGCGGGTTCGGCCGCACCGGCAACTACTGGGGTTCGGAAACTTACAACATCCGGCCTGACACCATCACCATTGCCAAGGCGATCACCTCAGCCTACGTGCCACTGGGCGCGATCACCGTGTCGGAGCCGGTGTATCAGGCGATGCTCGACGAGAGCAAAAAGCTCGGCGTGTTTGCGCACGGCTTTACCTACTCGGGCCATCCGCTGGCGTGCGCCGTCGCCAATAAGACGCTGGAGATTTATGATCGGATCAACATCGTCGGCCACGTCCAGAGTGTCGCGCCGACGTTCCAGCGCCGCTTGCGTGCGTTGGCCGAGCACCCACTGGTCGGCGAAGCCCGTGGCGTCGGCCTGATCGGCGCGCTGGAGCTGGTGCAAAATAAGAAGACCAAGCAGAGCTTCGACGGCAAGCTGTACGTCGGCCCCAAGGTTGTATCGTTCGCCCAAGACGAAGGCCTGATCTGCCGCGCCGTCGGTGGCGACAGCATCGCACTCTGCCCGCCGCTGATCATCACCATCGACCAAGTCAACGAGATCTTCGACGCCCTGGAGAAAGCCCTCGACAAGACCGCGCACTGGGTCAAGCACGAACTGGGGGTGACGCTGGGGAGTTGAGGCGGCGAAGGTGTCGTAGGGCGCAAGAGCCCAATTGCGTATTGCGCCGTCTCTCCTCCTTGCGGAGTTTGAACGATACCGAGATACCACCCGTGGATCGGCGCAATACGCAATTGGGCTATTGCGCCCTACGGTTTCGGGGTTTTGCGATGACCAACCTGTTCGAAGCTGCGGGCATGAACGCTGGCGCACCTCGCCCCTTGGCGGACCGGTTGCGGCCGCGGAGGCTGGCTGAGGTGGTGGGCCAGGATCATCTGGTCGGGCCGGAGGGGACGTTGACGCGGATGCTCGCCAGCGGGCGGCTGCAGAGCATGATTTTGTGGGGGCCGCCGGGTTGTGGCAAGACCACGATTGCGCGGCTGCTGGCGGATGAAACCAAGCTTGAGTTCGAGCAGCTATCGGCGATCTTTTCCGGCGTGCAGGATTTGCGCAAGGCGTTCGACCGGGCGAAGATCCGCCGAGAAACCGGCACCGGCACGCTGCTGTTCATCGACGAGATCCACCGTTTCAACCGGGCGCAGCAGGACAGCTTTCTGCCGCACATGGAGGACGGCACGATCACCTTGGTCGGTGCGACCACCGAGAACCCGTCGTTTGAACTGAACGCCGCCGTGCTGTCGCGCTCGTCCGTTCTCGTCCTCAACCGCCACGACGAAGAGGCGCTAGAGCTGCTGCTCGCCCGCGCTGAGGCTGAGGCAGGCCGACCGCTGCCGCTCGATGCCAGCGCCCGCGAGGCGCTGAAAGGCATGGCCGATGGCGATGGCCGCACCTGCCTCAACCTCGCCGAAGAAGTGCTGCTGGCGATCCCGAAAGGCCGCGCCTCGATCACGCGGGAAGCGCTGACCAAGCTCGTGCAGCGCCGCGCGCCGCTGTACGACAAAGGCGGCGAGGGCCATTACAATCTGATCAGCGCGCTGCATAAGTCGGTGCGCGGCTCCGATCCGGATGCGGCACTTTACTGGCTTTGCCGGATGCTCGATGGCGGTGAGGACCGGCTGTTCATTGCCCGCCGCCTCGTGCGAATGGCGGTCGAGGACATCGGCATGGCCGATCCGCAAGCCCTGGTGCAGGCACTCGCCGCCAAGGATACGTTCGATTTCCTCGGCTCACCGGAGGGCGAGTTAGCGCTGGCGCAGACGACGATCTATCTCGCGACGGCACCGAAATCCAATGCCGCGTATGCCGCCTACAAAGCCGCTATGGTCGCGGCCAAACAGCATGGTTCGCTCAGCCCGCCGAAGACCATCCTCAACGCGCCCACCAAGCTAATGGAAGACCAGGGCTACGGTGCCGATTACAACTACGACCACAACACCCCCGAAGGCTTCTCCGGCCAGAACTACTTTCCTGATGGCATGCAGCGCCCCAAATTTTACGATCCCCCCGAACGCGGCTTCGAGCGCGAGATCGTCAAACGCCTGACCTATTGGGATGGCCTACGGAAGAAAAAAGGATCCTAAATCCGCCGGGCACAACCGCCGGTGGGCGACGCGCGTTGCAAACCTCCGCTCATGAGTTTCCGGAGCCAGCCCTCAGCCCTTCATCGGCTTTCAAGAAGGCCTCAACGTCGGCGGGTACAGGCGGGCTTTCGGCTGTCGTGCCGAGCAAGCTGAGCAATTGGGCGATGGTGACGAACGCCTTGACCTTGCGGTCGTACAGGCCTGCCTTGACGAAGGCGCGGGCGGCGACCTGTCCGTCGCGTGGACCGCCCGCAAACCGAAACGTCTGCTCCATGACCACAGTCACGTCGGTCCAGCAGATCAGCCGGGTTTCCAGCGTGAACCGGTCGAACGCGCGCAGCTCGCGGCGGTAGCGGATGCTGATGCCCGAGGCGATCGGCGTCCAACCGTGTTTGAGCAGTAGCTTCAGCAAGCCACTGCCGTACATCAGATCGACCCGGCCAAGATCCATGATCGTGAGGTAGCGACCGTTGTTCAAGTGCAGGGAGAGGTCCAGGTCGGTTGGCCAGACGCGGAAGGTCAGCGTTGAAGCCTGCTCCGGCAGCACCAATGACGGCCGCCGCCAGACGGTGAGCAGATACCAGCACAGGCGAAACCAGAGGTTCATCAGCGGCTCCTTCCAACAGGCGCGAAACCATCACGAGTTGACGTTTACGTCAAGTCGCGAGTAGGTAGATATTTCCCATGCGGGGCCCGGCGACTTTCTGCTAGATTGCTCAAGAGATTGCGGGAGTTGCCAGAACCGCAAGCCGTCAGGACAGAAGCGCAGCACGCCATGGTTGCAGCACGAACACTTGTTCGCGAGATGACGACCCGCCCCCGCAGCGCGCTGCGGCGACGAGCGAGCTTGCGGGCGGCGTGGCGGCGCTTCCTGGCCAAGACGCTCGGCATCTTGAGCGAATTCGCGCCGAAGGGGCTTTATGCGCGCGCGCTGATCATCATCATCACGCCCATCGTGCTGTTGGAGGGCGTGGTCGCCTTCGTGTTCATGGAGCGGCACTGGCAGGCCGTCACCCGCCGCCTGTCAGAAGCCACGGCGCGGGATGTGGCGGCGGTCATCGACGTCTACCAGGACTACACCCGGCGCGATGACTATAGCCGCCTGATCGAGATGGCGCGCGACCGGCTCGGCCTGTCACTACAGATCCTGCCCGCTGGCGAGCTGCCGCCGGCGCAGCCGAAACCGTTCTTTGCGCTCCTCGACAAAACCCTGACCAACGAGATCCGCAAACAGGTGCGCCACCCGTTCTGGATCGACACGGTCGGCAATTCTGAACTGGTCGAGATCAAGATCAAGCATCAGGCGGCGATCCTGCGGTTCGTTGCGACGCGCAGCCAGACCTATGCCTCCAACTCGCACATCTTCCTGTGGTGGATGGTCGGCTCTTCGGTGGTGCTGCTCGGCGTCGCTATTCTGTTTCTACGCAACCAGATCCGGCCCATTTTGCGCCTCGCCGAGGCGGCTGAGGAGTTCGGCAAAGGACGGCCGATCCCGGCGGATTTTCAGCCGCGCGGCGCCCGCGAAGTCCGTCAGGCCGCGCAAGCCTTCCTGGAAATGCGCGACCGCATCAAAACTCACGTCGATCAGCGCACGACCATGCTGGCCGGGGTCAGCCATGACCTGCGGACCATCCTGACGCGCTTCAAGCTGGAGCTGGCACTGCTCGGCAACAGCCCACAGATCCAGGAGCTGCAGGCCGACGTGCGTGAAATGCAGCACATGCTGGAGGACTATCTGGCGTTCACCCGCGGTGACGGTGGCGAAGCCGCGACGCCGACCCACCTGCGCGAATTGCTGGAAGAAATCGCCGACGAAGCTTTGGTGATGGGCCAGCCGGTGGAGTTGAAACTGCGCCAGCGCAAAAAGGAGCTGGTGCTGCCGCTGAAGCGCCA
>JAYSVA010000359.1:0-6881 GCA_043718785.1 Hyphomicrobiaceae bacterium | reverse complement strand
AAGCCGCCAACGCACAATGATTGTTGCGCGTCCGACTTGATGGCAGTTTGCTACCCACGCGGACATCCACTAAGCACCGCTCTCAACCCTGGCCATGCGGCCAAAGGTCGGGAGCGGTTATTTTATGGTGATAATGACAGCGGGCAAGGCACTGCCAATGGCGCCTGGCCCGGCCAACCGCAACGTGGCGGGTAACCAAAGGCCCGGCGTCGTCGATTACGCACTGCTGTTGGGCCTGGCGGCGATCTGGGGCGCAGCTTTTGTGCTCGTCAAAGTTGGGATCGCCAGTATTCCCAGCTGGTCCATGACCGCCTTGCGGCTTTGCATTGCCGCCGTGTTTATGGTCACGTGGGCCGCACTCAAAAGCGAGGCGCTCCCACGGAGCGCGGCGTTCTGGCGACTGGCTCTCCTCACGGCGTTGTTCGGCAATGTCATGCCGTTCATGCTGATTACCTGGGGTCAGGAACAGATCGATACCGGCATTGCCGCGATTTGCCTGGCGACGATGCCGCTGATGACCCTGTTACTCGCGCACGTCTCCCTGCCGGATGACCGCCTGACCGTACCCAAGTTCATTGGCGTCTGCTGCGGTCTTGCCGGGCTCATCATTCTGATTGGGCCGTCGAAGCTAACAGCGTTGGTGGGCACCGACACGATCCGCCTGTTGGCGGTGGCAGGTGGTGCCCTGTGTTACGCCATCAACGCCATCTGCACCCGCAAACTGCTCCGTTCTGAGCCACGTTACGCCCTGGCCGCCGCAACGATGGTGTTAGCCGTGGCGATTATCGTGCCGTTCGCATTATGGATTGACCGACCCTGGCATCTGTTTGGCTATGGCGATGGTGCCATGCCGACATTACCATCACTGGCCGCTGTGGTTGTCCTCGGTGTGCTGCAGACGTCGATCGCGCAGATCATGCTGTTCAAGCTCATCGCCCGCCAAGGCCCGACCTTTTTCTCGCAGGTCAACTATTTCGTCCCAGTCTTTGGCGTGTTCTGGGGCTGGATGGTGTTCGCTGAACAGCTGCCGGCTCAGGCTTTCGTCGCGTTGGCGGTGATTCTGTCCGGATTAGCCATCGTCCGGGTTTGGGGCAGTCATCCGGCTGCTGTGATCACAAAAAAGCCCACCACTCCAGCTGTTAATCCGAAGGCTGAGGTACGCAAAAAACGCCGCAAACAGAAGCATCGGCGCTGACGTTGAGGGCGCGGCATCTCGTGCACCTCGTACCCGTTGAAGGTGGCTAATAGAAGTGTTAGAGAGCAGCCGACTTCAGGAACGGTCGGCGGTGCAGGTGGGGGCGGCCGGTCGTTTTGTGGTTATCGCTGGTCCTCCCGGAACAGCAGGTTTGACCAATCCCCTCCGACTTCCAAGCACTGCTGTGCCATCCGCTCGGATTTGTCCGAGGGTGGCCTGTTTTAAGAAGCTGAGCGTTTGCGTTGACGACCGACTGATTTTCCGATCTTCCGACCAACTCCTTCAAGCGAGCGTGTCACGTGGCGGCTGACGATTCCATGATGGCGAGTGTTGCGGGCCGCTATGCGTCGGCCCTGTACGACCTCGCAACCGAGCAGAACCAAGTGAAGGCCGTTGAGCAGGAGCTCGCAGGCCTTCAGACGATGCTTACTGAAAGCGCTGATCTTCGCCGCTTAGTGTTGAGCCCAGTGTTCACCGCTGAGGAACAGACCAAAGCACTCAGCGCTGTGTTGGCCAAAGCTGGTGTCGGCCCGCTAACCACCAACTTCCTGAAGCTGGTCGCGAAGAACCGCCGCTTGTTCGGCCTCAGCGACATGATCAAGAATTATCGGGCATTGGCCGCACGTGGTCGCGGCGAAGCACAGGCCGAGGTAACCTCGGCAATTGCACTGACCGACCCGCAATTGACCGCCTTGCGCGAGCAACTGCGTGCTGCCGCTGGTGGCAAAGATGTTCAAATTACCACAAAAGTTGATCCGGCCCTGTTGGGCGGCCTTGTCGTCAAGATGGGCAGCCGCATGGTTGATAGTTCGATCCGCACAAAACTCACAAGTCTCAAGACCGCTATGAAAGAGGTTGGGTAATGGATATCCGCGCCGCTGAAATTTCGTCGATCCTCAAGGATCAGATCAAGAACTTCGGCAAAGAGGCTACGGTCTCTGAAATTGGTCAGGTGCTGTCGGTCGGCGACGGTATCGCCCGCGTCTATGGTCTGGACAACGTCCAGGCCGGTGAAATGGTCGAATTCCCCGGCAACATCCGTGGCATGGCCTTGAACCTCGAAGCTGACAACGTCGGCGTCGTGATCTTCGGCGATGACCGTTCGATCAAGGAAGGCGACACCGTCAAGCGGACTGGTGCCATCGTCGAAGTCCCCGTCGGCAAGGGCCTGCTTGGTCGCGTTGTTGATGGCCTCGGCAACCCAATCGACGGCAAGGGCCCGATCAAATCGGACCTGAAGTCGCGCGTCGACGTTAAGGCCCCCGGCATTATCCCGCGTAAATCGGTGCATGAGCCGATGTCGACCGGCCTCAAAGCCATCGACGCACTGATCCCGGTTGGCCGTGGCCAGCGCGAGCTGATCATTGGTGACCGTCAGACTGGCAAGACCGCCGTGGCGCTCGACACCATTCTGAACCAGAAGGCTGCCAACAAATGCACCGACGAGAACGCCAAGCTCTATTGCGTTTACGTCGCCATCGGCCAGAAGCGTTCGACCGTCGCTCAGTTCGTCAAGGTGCTCGAAGAAAACGGCGCGATGGAATATTCCATCGTTGTCGCCGCGACTGCTTCCGACCCGGCGCCGATGCAGTTCCTGGCACCGTTCACCGGTTGCGCCATGGGCGAATATTTCCGCGACAATAAAATGCACGCGGTGATCATCTATGACGATTTGTCGAAGCAGGCCGTGGCCTATCGCCAGATGTCGCTCCTCCTGCGCCGCCCACCAGGCCGCGAAGCTTATCCGGGCGACGTGTTCTATCTCCATAGCCGCCTTCTTGAGCGCGCCGCGAAAATGGGCGACGCCGCTGGTAAGGGCTCGCTGACCGCACTTCCGGTCATTGAAACTCAGGCCAACGACGTGTCGGCCTACATCCCGACCAACGTGATTTCGATCACCGACGGCCAGATCTTCCTTGAAACCGATCTGTTCTACCAGGGCATCCGCCCGGCCGTGAACGTCGGTCTGTCGGTGTCGCGCGTGGGTTCATCGGCGCAGACCAAGGCGATGAAGAAGGTCGCTGGCAAGATCAAAGGTGAGCTTGCGCAGTATCGCGAAATGGCCGCCTTCGCTCAGTTCGGCTCGGATCTCGACGTCGCCACCCAGCGCCTGCTGGCACGTGGTTCGCGTCTGACCGAACTGCTGAAGCAGGGCCAGTTTTCGCCACTGAAGATGGAAGAGCAAGTCGCGGTGATTTACGCCGGCGTTAACGGCCATCTCGACGCGATGCCACTGACCAAGATCAAGCCGTTCGAAGATGCGCTGCTTGCCAACCTGCGCACGACCAACGCAGCGCTGCTAACCAGCATCCGCGATAGCAAAGACCTCAGCGATGCCGACGCGGCCAAGCTGAAAGACATCGTTATCGCCACGGCCAAGCAGTTCGCTTGATTAGGCCGCGAGGCCGGTGAGAGGTTAGTTGATGACACGGCGCTATCGAGAATTCGTAAGTCGATATCCTGAAGTAGTTATCTTCTTAGCATTGTTCCTCGCACTTGCTCCCGTCGGATGGAAGATATTAGTGGCTTATGAGGCATGCAAGGCAAGGGGAGGGTTCTGGAGTTTCGATTCCGAAAATCTCGGCCGTAGTTGCATTCGGTCGATTGATCCTCCCGCACCTCACCTCGAAGCTATTGACAAAGAGGCGGATCGCTTGCGGGCCGAATGTGGCGCGAAGGGTGGTAACTATAACTTTGCAACTCTTTCGTGCATGCTCCCAGCTTTCAAGCCGTGATACGGATACCAGGACCTGTTAGGACCTCGACACTATGGCCAGCTTAAAAGATATGCGCACGCGGATTGCCTCGGTTAAGGCAACGCGGAAAATTACGAAGGCCATGCAGATGGTCGCTGCAGCGAAATTGCGCCGTGCGCAGGAAGCCGCGACTGCCGCGCGCCCCTATGCCCAGCGCATGGACAAGGTTCTGGCGAACCTGAATTCTCGCGTGACCAACAAGGACGGCGCATCGCCGCTGCTCGTTGGCACCGGTTCCGATCAGGTCCACCTACTTGTGGTCATGACGGCGGAACGCGGCCTATGCGGTGGCTTCAACGGCAACATTGCCAAGTTGGCTCGCGTTGAACTGCAGCGCCTCATCCGTGAGGGCAAGACGATAAAAATCCTGTGCGTCGGCAAGAAAGGCGCGGATGCGCTGCGCCGCGAATACGGGAAAATGATCGTCGACCGTATCGACCTCAAGGGCGTCAAGAATATCAGCTTCGAGAATGCCGATACCGTCGCCCAGAAGGTGATCGGCATGTTCGAAGCGAAGGAATACGACGTCTGCACGATGATCTACTCCGAGTTCAAATCGGTGATCGCGCAGAAACCGTCGACGCTGCAGCTCATCCCGGTGAAACTGCCGGAGGAAACGGCGGCGGCACGGGCGGCAGGCAATGCTGTCAACGAATATGAGCCGAGCGAAGAGGAAATCCTCGACGTGCTGCTGACGCGGAACATTGCGACGCAGATCTATCGCGGCCTGCTTGAGAACGCGGCGTCTGAACAGGGGGCTCGTATGAGTGCCATGGACAGTGCCACGCGCAACGCTGGTGACATGATCAACAAGCTGACGATCAAATACAACCGTCAACGTCAGGCCAACATCACCAAGGAACTGATCGAGATCATTTCCGGTGCTGAAGCGCTTTGACATTTGGATTAAGATTTCGTATCCGTTTTGTTCAGTGACCACACGCGGAGGTTTCAATGGCACAGAACGGGTTCGAAGAAACACAGGCAAGCTACGCGCACACAGGTAGTGCGGCGTTTGTCGGCCAAGTTCGCCGCTTTGGCGCATTTGGCCCGGCCTACGAAGTGGTCGATATCAAGGAGACCGGGGAACTGGTGATCCATGTGTTCGATAACGGCGAGACGTTGAACTACAGCGTGGCGGAATTGTTGGCGGACCCGGTAGCTGAAACCATTCCATGAGGTGACGCGATGTTTGCCATTGCGTTTGACATGGTGGTTGCAGATATCCGGGAGCACTATCCGAAGGGAATTTCGAGCGCCTACACGGAAATCGCTAAGACCCTGGAGCCGTTTGGGTTCGAACGGATACAAGGTAGCGTTTACACAACGCGCGAGGGTGACCTGACGAATTTGTTCCGCGCGATCGACGCGCTGCGGTCATTGGGTTGGTTTCGCCGATGCGCCCGGGATGTCAGGGGTTTTAGAGTTGAGAACTGGTCGGATTTCACGGCGCTAATCCGGGAAAATCCGACCAAGGCACGATGACGAATTGGTCGGCTGGCAACGAGCCCGCTGACTTGGACTAACGAGCACTTTTGTTGAGCGCAGGGACACGAGAACATGGCTGTAAGCAATAAGACCGGTAAGATCCGTCAGATAATGGGCGCGGTTATCGACGTGCAGTTTGACGGCGGGCATCTGCCAGAGATTTTGAACGCGCTGGAAACCAACAACAATGGTAACCGCCTCGTTCTCGAGGTCGCCCAGCATCTTGGCGAGAATACCGTCCGTACCATCGCCATGGACTCGTCTGAAGGTCTGGTTCGTGGCCAGGAAGTTACCGATCTCGGTGGCCCGATCTCGGTTCCGGTTGGCGATGAAACCCTCGGCCGCATCATGAACGTCATCGGCGAGCCGGTTGACGAACTGGGGCCAGTGAAGACCGCCACCCGCCGCGGCATCCATCAGCCAGCTCCCTCGTTTGCCGAGCAGTCAACCGAAGCAGTGATGCTGGTCACCGGCATCAAAGTCGTGGACTTGCTCGCACCCTACGCTAAGGGCGGTAAGGTCGGCCTGTTCGGAGGCGCTGGCGTCGGCAAGACCGTGTTGATCATGGAATTGATCAACAACATCGCCAAAGTTCACGGCGGCTATTCAGTGTTCGCGGGCGTCGGCGAGCGCACCCGTGAAGGCAACGATCTCTATCACGAAATGATCGAGTCGAACGTCAACGTTGACCCGAAGAAGAACAACGGCTCAACCAAAGGCTCCAAGTGCGCCCTGGTGTACGGCCAGATGAACGAACCACCAGGCGCACGTATGCGCGTCGCGCTGACCGGTCTGACCATTGCGGAAGACTTCCGCGATAAGGGCCAGGACGTGTTGTTCTTCGTCGACAACATTTTCCGCTTTACCCAGGCCGGTTCGGAAGTGTCGGCACTACTCGGACGTATTCCGTCGGCCGTGGGTTACCAGCCAACGCTGGCAACCGACATGGGCGCCCTGCAAGAGCGCATCACCACCACCCAAAAGGGCTCGATCACGTCCGTGCAGGCCGTCTACGTGCCAGCCGACGATTTGACCGATCCGGCTCCCGCATCATCGTTCGCGCATTTGGATGCGACGACCGTGTTGTCGCGCTCGATTGCCGAAAAGGGCATCTATCCCGCGGTCGACCCGCTCGATTCAACCTCGCGTATTCTTGATGCGCGCGTTGTCGGCCAGGAGCACTACGATACCGCCCGTCGCGTCCAAACGATCCTTCAGCGCTATAAGTCGCTGCAGGACATCATCGCCATTCTCGGCATGGACGAACTGTCGGAAGAAGACAAGCTGACCGTGGCCCGCGCCCGCAAGATCGAGCGTTTCATGTCACAGCCGTTCTCGGTGGCTGAAGTGTTCACCGGCTCGAAGGGCGTGCAGGTGCCGATTGCTGACACCATCAAGGGCTTCAAAGGCCTGTGCGACGGCGACTACGATCATCTGCCGGA
>JAYSVA010000358.1:0-3142 GCA_043718785.1 Hyphomicrobiaceae bacterium | reverse complement strand
CGGCGGTGACGCGGGCGCGGACTTCAGCGCTGCCTTCGGACGGCGCAGGCAGCACAAGGTCGGCAGCCGACACGGCTGGCACTTCGATCTGCAAGTCGATCCGGTCCAGCAGCGGCCCAGATATCCGCGCTTGATAGTCGGCGGCGCATTTCGGGCCGCGTTTACAGGAGGCGCCGGGACTGCCGCCGCCGCAACGACAGGGGTTCATGGCGGCGACGAGCTGGAACCGCGACGGGTAGCTGATCCGGTGATTGGCGCGGGCGATCACCACTTCACCGGTTTCAAGTGGTTGGCGCAGCGAGTCGAGTACCTGCGGCACAAACTCCGGCAGTTCATCGAGGAATAGCACGCCGAGGTGGGCCATTGAGATTTCGCCGGGCTTCGGCCGGGTGCCGCCACCAACCAGCGCCGCCATGCTGGCAGAGTGATGCGGGCTGCGGAACGGCCGGTCAGTGCGCAGCTTGCCGCCCATGAGTTCACCGGCTAGCGAGTGCACCATCGACACTTCGAGCATCTCCTGGGGCCCGAGCGGCGGCAGGATTGACGGCAACCGTGCGGCCAGCATCGATTTGCCCGAACCCGGCGGCCCGACCATCAGCAGGTTGTGGCCACCGGCCGCCGCGACTTCGAGGGCTCGTTTGGCGGTCTCCTGACCTTTGACCTCGCGCAGGTCTGGCAGGTTGCCCGGATCGCTATCAAGGCTGGCGACGGGACGGCGCAGCGTCTGGGTGCCGCGAAAATGGTTGATCAGCGACAGCAGGTGCGGGGCCGCCAGAACGTCCATCGCCTCAGATGCCCAAGCGGCTTCGGCGCCGCAAGCCTCCGGACAGATCAGGCCTTTACCGATGGCATTTGCCCCGACAGCCGCTGGCAGTGCCCCGGGCACCGCGCGGATCTGCCCATCCAGTGCCAGTTCGCCGATGGCGGCAAAACCTTCGATCATGTCGGGTGGAACGGCCCCCATGGCCGCCATCATCGCCAGTGCAATCGGCAGATCGAAGTGACTGCCCTCTTTCGGCAAGTCAGCTGGTGCGAGGTTGACCACTAGCCGTGTCCACGGCAGTCCGAGGCCGGTGGCGTGCAACGCACTGCGCACCCGTTCCCGGCTCTCGGCAACCGCCTTGTCAGGCAGACCGACAATCGTGAAGATGTGCTTGCCGGGGGAAATGCGCACCTCGACTTCGATGGCGCGTGCTTCGATCCCAACAAATGCAACGGTGGACATCCGCCCATACATCCGCGCCCCCAATAACAATCCGCTCACCTGGAAGCGTACATACACCATTAGAAAATATCAAGAACTTAAATTGAACTTATAAGAAACAATCTGCAGCGGTTGCGACTGTTGACGGCATCCGTCACCACGACTGCAACGCGTTGGCAAGATGGCAGGGCCAGCGGCCCGGTGCGACGACGATGGCATCGAGCCCGATTTCATGGCGGCGGTAGGCCGGATGCCGCCACACCCATTGTTCGGCCGCTGCAGCAATCCGCTGGATCTGGAGCTCACTGATCGATTGGGTGGCCTCCTCAATGGTCGGACGGCGTTTGACTTCGACAAACGCCAAACGCTGACCACGCACCGCGATCAGGTCGATCTCGCCGAGGTGGGTGCGGTGCCGCCGGGCGAGAATGCGATAGCCTTTCAGGGTCAGTAATGCCGCCGCCACAACTTCGGCAAACAGACCGCGTTGATAGCGTTCGCGCCGCTCGGAGGTGCTGACGGTTTTGCGCCGGGCGACAGAATTGGCGGGGGAACTTACGATGGCGCGCTGCTGCATGTGACGCTCACTCAGGTGTGACCCGGTTCGTTCGGCGGACGTTTCATCTTCACCCCAATATCGTACACTCTTGTTTTGGCAACGCCAAGCTTTTCCGCGAGTGACCGGGCCGCGTCGCGCAACGACAAGGTCTGGCGTAGCTCCAATAACTGTTCGACGATCTGTTCGTCGGTCACATCAGCAGCCAGTGGTGGCCCGATGACAATGGCAATTTCGCCGCGCACGGCTTCGTCACTGTAGGCGGCAGCAAGGGTCGCCAGCGTGCCGCGGCGCAGGTCTTCGTGCAGTTTGGTCAACTCGCGCGCAACGGCGGCCGGGCGGTCGCCGAGCACCGCCAGCATATCCACCAGTGTTTCACCAAGCCGTTGCGGCGCCTCGAAGAACACCAGGGTCGACGGCACCGCCACCAGATCGCTCAGGCGTGACCGGCGCTGACCGGAGCGCGGCGGCAGAAAGCCAGCGAACAGAAAGCAATCCGAAGGCAATCCGCTGGAGGTCAGCGCCGCCAATGCCGCCGACGGACCCGGCAGCGAGATCACGCGATGGCCATCATCCAGGGCGCTGCGGGCCAGCTTAAAGCCGGGGTCCGAAATCAACGGCGTGCCAGCATCGGAAATGACGGCGATCCGCCGCCCGGCCGCCAGTTTGGCGAGAATGCGCGGTCGCTCGGTGGTGGCGTTGTGTTCGTGATAGGCGCTGAGCTTCGTTGCCAGCCCGTAGTGACTGAGCAGCGTGCGGCTGTGCCGGGTGTCCTCGCAGTAGATCTCATCGGCCAGACTGAGGATCGCCAGCGCCCGCAGCGTGATGTCAGCGAGGTTGCCGATCGGCGTCGCCACCAGATACAGGCCAGGCTCCAGCGGCTGTGCGAGCAGTTTTGCGATGGTCGGCCCGATCACCAGTCGGCGGCCGTTGCTGGCGCTAACATCACCCTCGCTGACGTCGACGGCTGTCGCGGCAGTCCCGGCGTTATCGGTTTCATCGTCTGGTTGATCGGGCATAACGGCCTAGTTTTGTTGGGGGCTTACCGCGTGTCACATTGCGGCGAAACAGCTCTGCAGATGCAGCACGCTCGCTGACCAGGGAGGCCGGCAGCCGCACTGATAGTGTATGCCGGTTTGCGTCCGCAAACACCAGCGCTCAGCGTTTTTTGAATGCTGATACAAGCTTAGGAATAAGCAGGTCGACAGGCTTGCGTTCAAACGCTTGGTCGCTATAGTCGCGCCGTTGCGGAGAGGTGGCCGAGTGGCTGAAGGCGCACGCCTGGAACGCGTGTGGGCTCGCAAGGGTCTCGTGGGTTCGAATCCCACCCTCTCCGCCAATTGCGAACCAAACTGCGAACCCCGGCTTCCCCGCCACTGGCG
>JAYSVA010000357.1:0-3145 GCA_043718785.1 Hyphomicrobiaceae bacterium | reverse complement strand
TTTGACCAGGAAGCGGTGACCGACGCGTTGCATCGCGCCGGGTTGGCGCATCTGGTGGCGCATCTCGATGATGATGTGCGGTTGGATCGGGTGCTCTCAAGTGGGGATTTGCAGCGGTTGGGTATTGCGCGGGTGCTGCTGCAGCGGCCAGATGTCGTGATGATCGACGAGGCGTTGAGTGCGTTTGATGAGGCGACGCAGCAGGCACTGCTGGCGACGCTGACCGCCGCGCTGCCAAAACTGGCGATCGTCACGTGCAGCCAAACTGTTGCGGCGCCAACAAGTGGCACGCGCCCTGATGTGGTCGAACTGCTGCGGAATGCACAGGCCAGTGGGGCGCGGGAAGGTAATCTCGGTGGCGGCGTCAAGGCTGCTCGGTTGACAGTTTGAACCGCTGGGAACCAAATGCTGCAAAATATATTGGCTAAACAAGAGCCGGATCGGGGAAACATGTTACACTTTTGGGATCAGGACTGGGATCTGCACATCGAACAGTGCCCTTGCGACGTGCACCTACTTGAGTGGCTTGAGCAGGAGAAGCTCACCAACAAGTCGATCTTCCACTTCGGCACAGGCACCCATCATATCGTCGGCCTAAAGACGGCTGAAGACGGCAGCAATAACGCCGTGCTTGGTATCACAGCCAGCAAGGGCGAATACGACGCTTACATCAAAATACTCATCGAGAAGCCGAAGCTGGGCTTCACGTACAAAGCCTATTTCGGCGACATCTATCAGCTAGACCGTCGGTTGCTGCCCGCCCTCGACATTGTGGCGCTGTTCCACGTCGGTGAGTTCCGCAGCGAGAAAAATGATGCCTATGGAGCGTTGACGGATCTTGAGATGACGGTCGTGCTGCTGGGCAGCATGCGGATCGGCGGTACCATGCTGTTCTATGAGGGCTCCTATGCGTTCGACGTTGCCGAACGCACGTTTACTGAGCTGATGAAGCAGGGGCGCTTGAAGGCAGGCCCTACGTTTAAGACCCTGCGGACGTTTCAAAAAATCGCCTGATGTCACGATGAATTGAACAGCGCATACCCGTTGGTAAACTTGCCGTGTGGTTCACGCAATTCCGTAGACCGCATTCCTTACTGTTGGCATAACTCTACTCGCAGGGACTCTGTCCTGCTGTGCTGGTGAGCTATTGTGCAGCCAGCTGAGTTTGTTGCCAACGGAGAGTGATATGAAGCGCTTTATGAGTTTGGCCTTAGCTTTTGCCGTTCTGGTGCCACTTGCGGTAAGCGACGCAGATGCCGCGACGAAGAAAAAGAAGTCCAAAGGCCCGCAGGTCGCCGGGTTCGTGCAGACCGCTCCAATTGGTGGGAGTACGATCAGTATCAGCAACCCAACTGGCGATCGCCGTTACCTTAACCACCCGGACAATACCCAGAAGTTCTTCTCCCGACTGGCTGAGAATAGTCGTTAAGTTGCTGGCCAGTTTGCGGCGGCGAAAGCCGGGTAGGTCTCGGCGATCTTCGGTGCCACTTCGCCCAGCAGCAGTTTTCTAGTGTCGCCACTCAAGTGGGGTGTCGATGGGACGACGGCGTGCTCGATGTAGTCGAACCCGGTCGCCGCTCGCACATCCCCGACACTCACCCCGGGGTGGGTGCTAACGAGCGTGAACTTTCCCACTGCCTTGTCAAAGCTAAACACGCACAGCCCGGTGACCAGGGCATAGGGACCGCCAGGGCGGAACTCACCCACAGGCGAATTTCCGGCTGCGGTGACGAATTCAGCTGACTTGACCAATGTTCGCGGCGTGTGCTCTTCGCGGAAAAGGATGACGCGCGGGATAATGTGATACAGGTAGGCCGACCCGAACGAACCGGGGAACCGTACTTTCGGCTGATCGTGTGGGCCGAGCCCCATCAGGTTGATGTTGGCACCACCATCGATCTGCCCACCCGACAAAAAGAACGCGTCAATGCGACCTTGAGCGGCACAGTCGAACAGCTCTTTAGCACCGTCCGTGAATGGGTTGTGGCGGCGGCTGCCAAGCAGCGATACGCGCGTCTTGCCTTTGGACAGGGCCCGCGTCAGCAGCGCCGCCGATCCTGGAACCGGCGACGACGCTCCAACGGCGATATGTGACAGCCCGGCCAGCATCGGCAGGATCGCGCTGATCATGATTTCAGCGCGCGAGGTCACTTCGCTAGTGTGGGCGCTCATGAGATCGTCTCCAGTCCAAATTCAGTGCCGGATGTAGCCAGCCAGTTGGCAAAATCCGGCAGATCGCTGGTGCTGAGCGCCAGTTGGTATGCCGTACCGGACGAAAGGCAACCGATGGTCACCAACCCGCGTCCAAGTTCGGCGCTGCCGCAATGTCCAATCGGGAATACACGGGGATCGGTATCGAGTTCCAGCCCTTTCGACAGGAGATCACGGCTGCGTTCGCCGACGATGTCAAGAACCGCGATCTCGGATGTCGCATCGCGGACCTCAGCAAATGTGCCGAGGTCCGCGATGAGCTGTTGACTGAACAGTACGCCGTTCTCGCCCTCCGCAGTGGCCAGCCACTCACCCGGGCCGGTCGCGGTGAAGGCGAGATGCCCGACGGTAACGCGCCGTCCGGGTGGTGGAAGTTTGATCCCAACGCGCTCGGCAACGCGTGCGGCGAGGGCCGTGCTCTGGTTCGGGCGGGCAATCAACCGGGCGATGGCGATGGTGCGCCGCAGTGTGGCACTGACGCTGGCGGGACCTGCATTGCGGCCAAAGCGTTTGGTGGTGCCGGGCGCAAACACGTCAGCGACGGCGAGACGGCGATAGGGCGGCGCGGGCGGTGGCACCAAGCTTGCGATAGGGTGTGGTTTAGCTGCTGCAAACGTCACGAGGCCGCTGCCATCGGTCGGGCTGGGTGCTGACAGAACCGGCATCTGCGCGATGCTGTCAGTGGCGAAATCCGCGAAGGCAGGACCGTGGATCCGAATACGGCCCGCTAGCCCCCGGAGTGGCGCGTCGTGGGGCCAAAGCGGTGGGGCGGTATCGCCGATCTCATCGTCGGTTTCCGGCGGATCGATTAATTGTACTGAGTCACTTTGTCATGGTCGCGGGGCGCTGAGAATCAGAGATGTGTCGGATTCCTCGAACGGGAGACGGCGATGGACAGGCAGCGACCGGACGAAAGCAGTCAGCGTTTTTCGGC
>JAYSVA010000356.1:0-18300 GCA_043718785.1 Hyphomicrobiaceae bacterium | reverse complement strand
AGGACGTTCAAATCGACACCACGAATTCGAGGCCGAAATTTCATTCGAAACAATGCACTAAACCTGTCAACTACTAAGTAAACCGGACACTAGTGGTTCGATGATATGAATTTTTTGCAATGGCGTGGCGACCAGCAGCTGCAGATTCATCTTGGCGAATAGGTCTAACCCGTAGGTCGCAGACTCGTCAGATCCGCGTCCGAAGGCCTCGTCGATCACCACGAAGTGGAACGAGCGCGAACGGGGCTGGCGGGGATCAATGCCAAACTGATAGGCGAGGCTGGCGGCCAACACGGTGTAGGCGAGCTTCTCTTTTTGACCGCCGGATTTGCCGCCGGAGTCGGTGTAGTGTTCATGCTCTCGGTCATCCTCCCGCCAACGCTCGGAGGCTGAGAACACAAACCAATTGCGCACGTCGGTGACCTTGCGCATCCAGCGACGGTCGAGATCCGCAAACTTATCGCGTCCTTTGAACCTTTCAATGATGCGTTTGACTGCCAGGAACTTGGCCTCCGAGTATTCGGCGTCGTCAGAGCCGGTCAACGCGCCTTCCGTGCAGGAGCGCAAATCCTGGACGAAGTCGCGGACGTCCTGGTCCAGCGTCTGCTCCGCCACTAGCTTGATGTAGCGGCCTACATTGTAGTCAATCTCGTGCAGGGACTGGTTGATCAGGTCGATGCGTTCTCGGATTTGCTGGCGCTCGCGGTTGAGCTGGGACTGGAAGCCGGCCACCTCGTTGATCGTATTTTCGTTCAACAGCGCCTTGAACCGGGCCTCGAAGCGCGGCAGTCCGTCCGACACCAGGGCCGCCAGCATGCGTGCATAGTCATCGGCGGCTTCAACCGTGTCATCAACCTCACGCGTTTCCGTCGGGTAGGCCGTGCTGTAAGCCTGCATTGCTTTGACAATTCGGTCGCGCAGTGTGGCGATCTGTCGACTCAGCGCATCGATTCTGCTGGTCAACCAATCACGCAGCTGTCCCTCTGCCCCGGCGCAACTCTCAAACGTCAACCGCTGGTCAGCTGTCTCCTCCGCACACAATATCTGCAGTCGTGGCCACACGGTTTGGCGCACCCCTTCGTCAACCTCCGTCAACCGGCGCCGCAACTCGTCGCGTGTCTCGACCATGGCGGCATGTCGGGCCTTGGTCCCGCCCTGGTCACCGATCATGCCATCAACTTTAGCGGCCAGCTCGCCGATGGCCTGCTCTGCCGTCGCAAGCTGCGCGCGCAGTGTGCGCAAGGTATCCGATCCGGCCTCGAGCTGCTTACGCTCCGCCTCGAGCCGCTCGATCTCAAGTGTTAGCGCTCGCCAGTCTAGCTCAAGGAAGCTGGTGTAGACCTTGGCCTGACCGGCGCTGCCGAGCCGGTCATTGATCGCGCGACGCTCACCTTCGAGACCAGCGATTTGGCTGGCCAGATCAGCAATTCGCGCTTCCAGCACTTTCGCAGCCGCCTTCAGGGCGCGGATTTTGGCTTCGTTCGACCAGCCGAGGACAAACCGGGTGCGGTCGTCGATGGCGGTCCGGTCATCCTTCTCGTGGCGCTCGCCCCGGCCTTTCATCTGGCCCATGTGCGTGATCGCCCGCTCTTCGCGGCGGAATGCGTCGAGCGTATCGCAGCAGACATGGTCGAAGCGCACGGCGATCTCGCGATCAAGCCAAGGGTAAAACGGACTGTCGGACTTCAGGGCCAGTTTATTGACAAGGGCTCGCGGCGACAGCTCTGGCCGGGCCCCGGGTTTTTGAGACCGCACCCGGTAATAGACTAGTCGTCCGCCGAGTTTGGTGCGGTCCACCCATTCAGCGACGAGGGGGTAGTGGTCGTCCGCGACCAGAAGTGACTGTGCGAAGCCGTGCAACAGGCGCTCCGCCGCCCCTTCCCATTCGCGCGCCTCAGCCCGTACCTCAATCAACTCACCGGCAAAGGGGAGCGCGGTTTCGTCGAGCCCGAGCGCTGTGCACAGCGTCTGGCGGATTGTCAGCATCCTGGCCGGCAGATTTGACCGGCGGCCCGCTAGCGACTTTATCTCGCTGGACAGGGTGTCGTGCTCATCTTTCAGCGCCCTGAACTGGCTTTGCCGTTCGGCCCAGTCATTGTCCAGTCCAGCGCGCTTTGCCTCGGTGGTCTCAATGATCTGCACCAGCGCAGCGGCGTTGGCATTGAAGCCATCGCTGTCGGCAGCGGTGGACAATCCGATAGACGTCGCCAGCCGGTCATACTGTTCGGCGCGTCGTTGCCGTTCGACTTTGACGACCGTCTTCGCGGTGATGTCACGGCCCAGACTTTCAATGCGGTCACCACCGTTGGCAGCTATTGACTGTTTGAGCTGGTCGCGGCGATCCTGGGCGTTGGCGTGGTTCAGCCGTGCAGTATCCAGCCGGGCTGCCAGCCGCTGCAATTCCCCTTCAAGTTTGCCGATCCGCTGTTCAGCCAGCCCTGCCTTGATGACGGCAAAGAAACCACTCAACGCGGCCCGCGCACTGCGGTGTGCATCGGCGTCGCTGGTTAGTTTTGTGAACGTTGTACAATCCGCGACCAGCGGCTCCAGCCGGGAGATCTGCGCTTTCGTCTTGAGCACGGTCTCATGGGCACGATTGAGGTCGTCGAAGTGGCCGATCATTTGCGTGATGCGGGCTTCGACGTCGAACGCCTCCAACATGTGCGCGCGGACGAAATCAGTGAGGTCGCCAACCGATTTCATCGACACGGTCTGGTGGAACAGATCGAGCGCCTGCTCGGACTCGATGCCGAACTGCCGCCGAAATGCCGCCCCATAGGGTGGAAAACTGTCGAAGACGTCGACGCGGGGCAGCTTTTTCAGGCGCTTTTTCAGCGTGCCGATATCTTTCTCAAAGGTGAAATGTTTGGCGATGCTAAGGGCGGCGCTGCCGACGATATAGAACCGCGTTGGCTGGCCGTCGCGATCCCGGAAATAGAACACTTGGGCAAGCGTCACGTCTTCGCCAAACCCTTCGTTGCGGAAACGGGCGAGGATCACCGAATAGGAATTGTAGTCGCGCAAGGCGACGGCGCGGGCTGACAATCCAGCATCGCCGCGTTCGGACTTGTAGTGCCCGAGCACATAGGACCTGAGATCGCGCTCTTTGGCTTCAGCGCCGGCCGCTTTGTTGTAGGCGATCCGGTGAGCCGGGACGAGCAACGTCGTAATGGCATCGACGAATGTCGATTTGCCCGAGCCGATATCGCCGGTGAGCAGGCCATTCTGCCCGTCGAGATTGAGCGACCAGACGCGCTTGTCGAAGGTGCCCCAGTTCAGCACCTCGACGCTCGCAAGCCGCATACCCGGCCGCAGACCAGGGCCTGCCAGCGCCAGATCAAATTGCTCTGTTGGATTGGTGGCTGCTGTGTCACGCATGGTCATCAGTGCCGCCCTCTTCAGTATTTTGTCCGGCACCGTGCCGACGATAGTCCTCCAACCGCTCGGCCAGACCACTAAGCCATTGAGCGTCGACAAACGCGGTTAGAATGCGTTGCACTTCGAACTGGTCGGGTTGGCCGCGCATGGGCCGAAGAAAACCCAGCTCAACGACACTGTTGATGGCACCCGTCACGCGCTTTTCCAGCGCCACCTGATTGGTGGTCTCGGGCAAAAATAACCGGATCAGGTCAATGATCGCGTCGCGCGACAGGATCAGGCGGCGGTCACCGCTGGTCGCATCGAATTCGACCAGCCGCTTGCGCAACAGTGCGAGCAACAGGCTGACAGGGTACGACAACTGCCGACGCGGTACCAAGCGTGGGAACTCCGGTTCGCCCTCGATCACTGCCCGTTGCACGAGATAGGCGAAACCTTCGGTCTCGTCCAATCGCAGGTCCAGGCCGAGCACGGCGGCATGGTCGCGAACTGCCCCCTCGGCGCGCTGCAACGCCTGCCAAGCGACTGGGTGCGCGTCGCGCTCGACCACCCCTTTCATCAAGGTGATCAAGGCAAGCGATAATTCGTGTTGGGTTTGGTCCAGATGGGTCATCTCAAGCTGCCTGCTCTGCCGCTGTACGGGTAAACACTACCAGCGGCATCGTTGCCTGCCGCAGACGGCCGTCGACATCGGTCCAACTGATGGTCTGCTGCACGCGGTCATCAATCACGGCTTGTGGTCGATCCGTGGTGGAACTGTCCGTCGCGAAACTGAGGTAGGCGATCAGCTCCGACAACCCTTGTTCCAGCGGTGTCTGTGCCACGAGGTCGGCGAGCGAGATCTGGGACCGCATCTGCAACGCTTGGCGGACCCGCGCTTGCAGGCGTGCTTTGTCGACGTAGACGGTATCAAACAAAGCGTCACTGGGCACTAATTCGCCGTCGTCATCGACGAGCCGCCCATTGAGTGCAGGCTTGGCCGGTGGTGTAAACAGCGGCCGCTCCATGACTAGGTTGAGTGCCGGGGCTGCCGCGTCGAGTTCCATGAACGTGCCGACGGGCATCGCCTCACGCAGACCCAGTGCCCCGCTCTCGATGTCGCGCAGAATTTGCATGATCCGGCGGTTTTCCAGGAAGGCTTTGTCGTCGATGAAGCGGCGGAGCTGTTCAGACAATCGGGCGACCGTCCGTTGTGTCACCTCGCCGGCTTCCAGCCAGTCGAAATGGATGCGCAACAGCCGCCGGTCCGGTTTCAACTCAGCGACTGCGTTCAAGCTGAGGGCGCGGGTCAACAGGTCTGTCAGCTCCTCCTGGCGCGATTGCGACATCAGGAAGTCCCAGAATGCGCGGAAGCTTTTGCCTTCATCTGAGTCAACGATGGCATCTCGATCACCAAATATTTCGTCGAGCAACGCGCCCTTTTCGCCATCCCACGTGGCAATCTGCTCGCGCACCCCCCGGTCCAGATCACGGAAGTTCTGTCCGACCTCACGAAAATCCGACAGCAATCCTTTCGCCATGCTGGTTGCATGGAGGAATTGTTCTTTCGCATCGGCCGAATCGATGACCGGCAGTTCACCATTGCGCAATCGGGTGATTTGGCCGTCAATGTCCGCCCGGCGGCGTTCGAGCTCAGTGATTCTGATCGCCACATCGGTCTCTGAACTGTCGATCAACAGGCGCAAGAGCTGGAAGACGGTGACCAGCCGGGAGCTGGTGCCGACGAACTGGCGACGGCTGAGGCTATCGAGCCAGACGATTGCTTTTTCGGTGGCGGGCGTCAGATCGAAATGCGGCTCGTCGCCATCGGCCGGATAGTATTTACGCAGCCACGCATGATCATCGGATGCCCATTCGTCGAGATAGGCCTGCGCCGTGCGGGGAAACAGGTGTGTGCCGCTTTCACGGCGCAAATGAAACAACGTGTCTTCAAGTTTTGAGCGAATTTCAGGCTGAGCCAGTGTGCGGATATTGGGCGCAATGAATACCCGATGGAGAAAGCTCACGATCAGCGGCGCGTGGTCAGCCTTCAGCAATCCCCAAGCCGGATGCTGTCGTCGCAACGCGTCAAGGCTGTGGAACTCCATAGTGCACCCATGAGGCGAGGTGGATAGTGACGACTGGAACAAACTCCGGATAGCATAATTTGTACCAATTGTACCCTATTTGTTCGCAAGGTCAAAGGCTCACTCTGAAGCCGCCACGCTTTCGCAACAGATGGCTACTACCTCGCCGGTCACCTTCAAGAGCTGATCGATCCCGGTGGTAGCTGACGGGCCCGACGTGATGCCGGCAAGCGTGGTCGCAGCAAGTTCCGGTAAGGCCTTGCTGTCGACAAGGCTGCGGATCTGCGCCGTGGTCGCTGTCGTGACGTCCGCCGACAACTCGCCGCGCGCCGCCAGCATGCTGGCAGCACCGTGTTGGATCGCCTTACCCAGCAACGGCATCGCTTCTTCTGGGAAACCGCCAGCGGCGAGAACTTGAGCCATCCGCAATGCTCGCTGGGCCTCGTCACGAATCGCCGCTAGCCGCACTCTCAGCGCATTAGCTGCGTCTTCCGCGTCTGTGTCAGCCAGTCCCGCCGCGCGATGCAATACGCGGGCAACACCATCCATGAATTGAATCATACCGCTCGCCTGCAGCCTGCGCAGGGTGATCCAGGTTGCACGGTCGATGATCTCGACCATTGGGCCACCGCTATCGCCAGCGGCTAGCCGCTTAACCTCGGCCTTGAGAGTTGGACGATCAAGATCAAGCACTGCGAGAACGCGCATCCGGCCATCGCTGCCCTCTCGTGCTTCGACGAGCAGTGCACGCTGACCGTAGTATTGTTGCAATTGCGCAGCGATCACATCCTCGGCGGGCACTGTATCCGGAGCAACGCCGCCCTGAGCCACCCTCGCGGCGACAGCGGGATCAGCCGATTGCATCAGCGCCTGCATGCGCTCAACCATCGCGGCGCGTCCCGAGGGCATTTTCAGCGCAGCAAGGTCGCCTTGGCCGTCCAGCACTCCATCTGCCAGTGCCTGTTTGGCACCGAGCAAGTGCACCATGCTGTGCTCAATCGAATCCTCGCAGACGAGGTTGATCACCGATACGCCGCGCATCTGTCCCTTGCGCCATGCCCGGGCGATGCGCTGTTCAAGTTTGGCTGGATTCCATGGCAGGTCGACGTTCACCACGGCGCTCGCCACCTGTAGATTGAGACCAACGCTGCCGCTGTCTGTCGATAGGAACAGCCGACAGGCGGTGTCCTGCTTAAAGCGAACGATCTCTGCGCGCCGACGCTGTTGCGGTACCGAGCCCGTGTGCCACGCCACCTCAATGCCCATTTCGTCGGCCAACTCGCGCACCATCCTCAACATCGTCTCCCACTCGGAGAACACGATGATCTTGCGATCCGGCTCCTGGAGCAGATCGCTGAGAATGCGCTCAAGCTCCTCAAGCTTCGGACAGATGCGGCAAGTTGGATCAAGGATCGCCGGTGTATCGCAGATCATCCGCATGCATGCGAGCAACATCTGCAGCCGCTCGAATTCCTTGGGTAGCAAGGGGCGGCGCTGTGCAATCGAGACGATGCGCGCAGCTTGCCCCTTGTACTCCTCGTAGCGGGTCCGCTGCTCCTCAGCCATCGGCACAAAATAGTTGGTAACTGTGCGACCCGGCAGCTCGCTATCCACATCCGCCTTGCGGCGGCGCAACATGATTGGAGCAACCCGGTCACGCAACTGACCAAGGTTCTTGTAGTTGACGGGGCGGCCCCGCTCGTCGAGCTCGTAGAAGTCACGGTTGAAGCGGAACAGCGGACCGATCAATTCTGGATCGAGATACTGGACGATGGAATAAAGCTCGTCGATGCGGTTTTCGAGCGGCGTGCCGGTCAACACGAAGGCGTACTGAGAACGTAATTGCTTCACGCACCGGGCGGTTTTGGTCTGCCAATTCTTGATGCGCTGCGCCTCGTCGAGAATAACAACATCGGGTACCAGGATTTGATTGATGTCTTCGGCATCCACGAGCACTTGCTCGTAGTTGACTATATTGAAGAAGGCCGGTTCTTGGTAGGCGACGAGGCGCTGTGCCCGCGGCCCGAACACGGATTTGGCGCGACGATCAGTAAAATGCGCGATTTGTTCTTCCCACTCAGACTTGAGCGAGGCCGGACAGACCACCAGCACGCGCGCGATGCCTTTGCGTTGGGCTAGCAGCTCGCAGGCAGCAATCGCTTGCACCGTTTTACCAAGCCCCATCTCGTCGGCCAACAGCGCGCGCTCGCCGAACGCTAAGTGCAAGAGCCCATCGCGCTGATAAGGCAGCAATGGCATCTTAACGAGATCGAAGGTCGCTTTGCCGCGTTCCACGTCGCTGACGAATTTTGCCCTGGCCTTGGTGCGGGCGCGCTGAATTACTTGGCGCTCGATCCACGGACTAAGATGGCGGGATACACGAATACAGCGGCGCACGTGTGGTGGTGCTGATGGCCAGGCGGCGAGGAGTTTAGCGACATTGCCAGGATCGATGTCGAGTTCGCTGCCGGACTGCACAAATGGATGAAGCCATTGGCGTGCGGACCGCCCTAATTTGTAGGCTGTCGGCCAGATGACTGTTGGACTTTGTAAGTCGCGGCGGTCGAGAAAAATCTCAACGCGCGGGCAGCCCGTCCCAAACGCCTCGTCAAACGCCCGAGTACCCGGACGGCGTAACAAAGCCAGAACACCCTCGATATGTTTGCAGGTGCCGAGGCCATTAACACGATGATCGATGCAGCCACAGGAGTTGGTATACAGATCGAGGCTGCGGATCTCGACGTCGTAGCTACTGCCACTCTCTGAGCCAACCCGAAATGTCCCGAAGATTGGCTGTTTCGGATCGAGCGCCTCTAAACTGGTAATCTCGGTGCGCCCGCGCCAGCGTCGCAGCGCGATTTCGTCCTCATCGGTCGTGTTCCAGCCTTGCGCATGTGGCGGTCGAGCAGGTGCGGCGCGAGCCCGCGCCTTCTTGCTCGCACTAGGCGACTTCGAGAAATCTTGCACCGGTACGTTTTGCCCGGCCATCACGTGCGACTGTTTCAACATGAATAAACGGTAGTCTGGGCGCTCAGAACTATGCAACAGTCCAGACCTGCCGATCGCAATCGTTTCCACATGTATTGATGGACTACTTCCAGTTCTCCCACCCCAAGCTCTTCGATTACTGTGAGATCGAGCGAAAGAGACAGCGAGTGATAATTGGTGTTTCAGCCTCGCGGCGGTCGGTTTCATGCGGACCGGATCTGACGGGGGCATCGGACGAACACAATTTGTCGGCTCAACTGGGCAGATGCCGACCAAGAGCCAGAGAGCGGGACACCAAAGATTGCTGTTAAGGCACAGTTGTGCGGAACAATAGTAGGAATGACCCTGGATGTTTTCGGCTCGCCGTTCCGGTGGCGATTACACGAAGGACGGTGACTGCTTCCCGTGGGTCGAACCTAATCCCGACGATACGCTAGGTGACAGAGTGTGTTGGGTCGACATGCGCGTGCATCATCGTGCGCCGACAGTCATACTATTGGACGGAGACCACCGCCGATAGTTTGGTTTGCACTGAGCTGCTGAGCTTGCAAGTCTCTCATAACACACTTGCGAAACAAGTGGTGCCCCCTGCGGGAGTCGAACCCGCCTTACCAAATTGAAAATCTGGTGTCCTAACCGATAGACGAAGGGGACAGCTGGGCACCGTATAGGAAGGTTTCGCCGGGTGTGCAAGCACTCATCGCGGTTAAACCTGACGAAAAGTGTCGCGTGGTGAAAAAAGCTCGAAATTCAGCTCAATCGACGATGAACAGCTTGGCGCCGCTGGCGGTTGAGGAGCGGTGCGGTTCGGCGCCGTCGGCGACCTGATAGCTGTGGCCAGCGGTCATGGTGAAACGGCGGCCGTCCTCTAGTTCGGTGTCGAGCTGGCCTTCGAGGACGAACAGGATATGGCCCTTCTGGCACCAATGATCGGCGAGATAGCCGGGCGTATAGTCAACCCGGCGGACGCGAATGGTGCCAAACTGCTGCGTGCGCCACGTCGCTGAACCCGTGATGCCAGGATGTTGGGTCGGCGCGATTTTGCTCCAATCCGTGGTGCCGAACGGGATGTCAGACAACTTCATCGTCGGCACCCTCGGGCTTGCGTTGGGCGGCGGTGTTGGTGCGCGAGGCGACGGCGTCGCTGCCGTCATCTTCGCTATCGCTGCTGTTGTCCGTGACGGGGATGGCGTAACTGCCGGTCATCCACTTGCCGAGGTCGATGTCGGCGCAGCGGCTCGAGCAGAACGGCCGGAAGGCATGCTCGGTCTCGTCTTTGCAGATCGGGCAGCGGCCTTTGTTGACGGCTTTGGTCATCGCATCTTTCTGGATCGGTGTGCTCTGGCCCATTGATGAGCGCTCCCATTGAAACAGGGGGTAACGAGGCAGAGGTTGCTTGTTACGCAGGGTCGGCGTCGGCGGCTTTGACCCAGTTGTAGTGCACGGGGAAGTTTTCGCCGATCAGCATCGCCGTCACTTCTGCAAGTGGCAAGCCGACGACATTGGTGAACGAGCCGATGATCTTCTGGGCGAAACAGCCAGCCAGCCCCTGGATGGCATAGCCACCGGCTTTGCCGTGCCACTCACGCGAGGCGACATAGGCTTCGATTTCGGCAGCGGATAGGCGCTTGAAGCGGACCCGGGTATCCACCAGTTTGAACCGCATCCGGTCGTCCGGCGTGATCAGGCAAACGCCGGTCAGCACGCGATGGGCGCGCCCCGAGAGGTGCTGCAACGCTTCAACGGCTTCTTCGACATGGTTCGGCTTCATCAGAATGCGGCGGCCCACGGCCACCACAGTGTCGGCAGCCAGCACATAACTGTCGGCCAGCGCCGTATCGTTGGCCAGCAAATCGCGCCCGGCTTCGGCTTTAGCGCGGGCCAAGCGTGCAGCCAGGGTGCGCGGCATCTCGCCCCGCTTCGGCGTCTCATCAATCGAGGTCGGGCGCAGCGCGTCGGGGGTAATGCCCACTTGAGATAGCAGCAGCAGGCGGCGCGGCGACGCACTGGCCAGCACCAGCTTCGGCCGCTCGGTGCTCTTTTTGCTCGATGAGCGCTGTTTTGCCAGAGTCCGCCGCAGCGTCTCCCGCGTCGGGGCCTCGGCACGGCCAAGGATCGAGAATATGCTGGGTTTCGCAGACGACATGGATGGGCTCTTTAAGTGAACGTACTGGGTCGGGCTGACTGTGGTTAACGAACCATCTGGCGAACCATGCTCCGGCCTTGGCGTTGTGGCAAGTATACGTGGCAGCTAAGTGTACCATGCAACCTGGATGGCCTTCGCTCATCCACAGGCTCGGATGTTGAGGCTCCGTCTGGTCGCACCATTAGAGCGATCAAGAGTGGACCAAGAAGCGGCATCGTGTAGAGTGCTGCGACGAAACATTGAGGGCCACAAGAATGGCCAAACGTTGGGAATTCGAGCAATGACGGCTGAATCGGCGGCAGCGGGCGTAGCAACGGGCACGCTGATGAAGGGCAAACGCGGCCTGATCATGGGCGTCGCGAACAATCGCTCCATCGCTTGGGGGATTGCCAAAGCGTGTGCAGCGCAAGGTGCCGAAGTGGCGCTGACCTATCAGGGCGATGCGCTCAAAAAGCGTGTGGTGCCGCTCGCCGCCGAACTCGGCTCCGATGTGGTATTGCCATGCGATGTGACGGACGCCGCGTCGATGGACGCCGTCTTCGCCGAACTGCAGGCCAAATGGGGTCGCTTGGACTTCCTGGTGCACGCCATCGCCTTCGCCGACAAGGCCGAGCTGGATGGCCGCTATGTCGATACATCCGAGAAGAACTTCACGCAGTCACTGTTAATCTCCTGCTATTCGTTCACGGCCTTGGCGCAACGCGCCGAGAAGCTGATGACCGACGGTGGCTCGATGTTGACGCTGAGCTATTACGGCGCTGAAAAAGTCATGCCGCATTACAACGTGATGGGCGTGGCGAAGGCGGCGCTGGAAGCCAGCGTGCGTTATCTGGCCGCTGATCTGGGCAAGAAAGCGATCCGTGTCAACGCCATTTCTGCCGGGCCAATCAAGACCTTAGCGGCGTCTGGCATCTCGGATTTCCGCTACATTCTGAAGTGGAACGAGTATAACTCGGCGCTGCGCCGCACCGTCACGATCGAGGAAGTCGGCGCATCCGGCATGTATCTGCTGTCGGATCTGGGCCGCGCCGTCACGGGTGAAATCCACCACGTCGATGCTGGCTACCACGTCCAGGGCATGAAGAACGAAGATGCCCCGGATATCTCGGTGATGAAGGAAAGCTGAGCCACTTAGGCAGGCTCGTCCTCATCGCTGAACGGGTTATCACCGGCGGCGTGCGCGATTTTTGCGCGCTCAATCATCGCCAGATCACGCACCGCGTTGGCATTGTCGAACAACGCCCGGCCGAGCTGCGCCGCGAACACCTGGGTGACGCCGACCGTGAAGATGCCGAATGCGCCGGGCAAACCGCCAGTAAATCCGAGCATGGTGCCAAGCGTGCCCGGTATTTTGATGCCCAGTGCAGATAGGCCAATCAGCATCAAGCCGACGGTCATCAGCAGCAAGCCGATGGCAAACAGCAGCCACGCGACGACGCTGCCAATGCGGTAACGGCGCTCAGCTGCGGGCAGGCGCAGCGGCTGGGTTGGGGCCTCGCCCGGAATTGCATGCGGCTGGCCGTTGCCCCGTTGTGCGCTGGGCGCGGCACGGACAACAGGGGCATGGACAACCGAAGCCAAATGGGGGCGACTGCTATTCATCGGGCTGGCGTTGACCGTCCCCTGCCCGACGCCATTGCCAAGCGATACCTGGCCCCAATTGGGCTGTGGTACGGAGAGTGGCCCAGCAGAAGGCTGTTGAGGCGCCTGTGCCTGAGGCGCGGTATCGGCGGGCTGGAAGTTTTGCAGGCGTGCCAAGGCCTCCTTGGCAATTGCTGCCTCGGGTGACCAGCCGTGATGATCGGTCAAGTGCCGGTAGAACTGGATGGCATAGCCGACGCGGCCATCGTTCTCGGCCCGTCGACCGGCATCCAGAATCTGGCCGGGGCTGAATTGTGCAGCCGTTGGTGCCATCGGTTCGCCTCCCGGTTGGCCCGCTTAGGTGATGGAGAAAAGGTTACATAAAATCGCAGCCCACACCAGAGGTCGCATGCAAAGTTAGTGAACCGTCTGGTTGCATCTGTTATTCTGCAGAACGCTGAAAGGCGCGAACCTGTCGGTCCGCGCCTATGCAACTCGCAGTCGGTTCGTGCCGAGCCGTCAATTCGGCTTTTGCGTCGGTGCCGTAGTCGGCTTGATCGGCGGCGCAATCGCTGCCGTTTCGGCCCGCAGTGCTTTCTCCACCATCACCGGCATGTTGGCGTCGATCCAGCTCCGCAGCATCGGGCGCAACAGATCGACCACGGCATCTTCGAGCGAGCGCGATCCGACTGTTGCTGGCACATCGAGTGCTGTAATTGGCAACGTTGCAAGCGGTTCAGCTGGCCCTGCTGGAACGAGCACTGGAACCGGCATGGCGGATGCCTCCACAACCGGCTGCTCGGTCATCGTGGCGACGGCTGGTGCTGCGATGTCGTCTGGTTGATCGACCGTTTCAGTCGCCGCGGTGTGCACCAGTATGCTGGCTGCGCCAGCCAGACCGACAGCGGCAACAGCCATCGTTGTGAGGGCAGCCGCTTCGTCAACTGACGGAACTTCCACCGCTGGTGTGCTGTCTGCCTCGACGGCGGTCACCGTGTGGCCGGTGAGGTCTTCAGCCGGAACTGGTTCTGCGGCCACCAACTCGGAAGCCGTAGCGGCGAACTCGACCGTCTCGACTACAGTCACGGTGTGATCGGCCTCGGAGGCTTCAGCCTGAACTGGTTCCGCAGCCATCACTTCGGAAACCGTTGGTGCTATCTCGGCCGGTTCGATGGCCGCGCTGGCCGTCACGTCGTCTGTTGCAACGGCACTTTCCGGCTCAACACTGGCCAATTCGATATTGACAGGCGTTTCCACGGTCGCTGCGGACGACAGGGCTTCAACAGCCAATGGCATATCGGTTGCCGTCGATGGCGCGGCCACTGGAACGGGTTCAGCCACAGGTTCGGTGGCCGCAACTGCCGTCTTTTTCTTAGCCCCTGGAAACAGGGCTTCCATCGCGGCCAGTGACGCTGCCAGCGAGTTCTCACTGGCTGGTGCCGCCGGTCCTGGCGTCGTACGCGCCGCACCGCGTGCCAACGCCCAACTTGGCGCGGCTGTCGGGGCGACTGGCGCGGTGTCGGCGGCTTCCGGCATCACAGTCCGTGCTAAGGAGCGCAGTGCAGCAAACGATGGCGGGGTCGCGACTGGCGGAGCGGGAGTCGGCAAGTCAGCTGCAACGGCCGCGATGGCCGCCAGCGGGGTGGCCAGCGCCGCAACTGCCGGAAGATCGATGTCGCGACTGATTTCAGCGGTCACCAGGGGTTCAACTGCCGGGGCGTCCGCCACGACAGGCTCGGCGACCGTTTCAGCTAGTTCTAGAAACGCTGTAGTGGCGACGTTGGTTGTGGGCGCTGCCGCAACAGCGCTGACGACTGTGAAGGCTTCCGGCTCGGCGGGCACTGGCTCATTGAGGCCAGCAGTTGGCGCGAGCTCCGCCGTCTCGGCCACCACCGCAGGGGCGTGCTCTGCCAGCGCTGGGGGCAGATTTGCAGCGGCTTCTACAGTGGTCTCCACTGCGGTCAGCGGTGCCATCGGCTCGACGGGGCTTTCTGCTTTCACTGTCGGCTCATCAACAGCCTCAGCGACCAGTTTTAGTGGGGCTGCCGCTTCGATCAAAGCAGCCACATCCTGAGCCTCCGGAGTTGGCATTGCCGGTGCAGTTGCCGTCACAGGGCTGGTGTCTGCGCTTTTCACCGAGGCGGCAAACGGCATCGCCGCAAGTGCTGAGGCGAATGCGGCAATGGCCGTCGTATCGGGCTTCGGAGCCTGTTGCGGCGATTCAACCGATGGAACTGCAACCGGTACTACTGGGGGTGGCGCTGCTACAGGGTCTGCGACGGCATTGGCAGCCGTCGCGACTGGCGCTTGTTCAGGGTCGACTGGTGCGATCACTTCGGCAACTGTGACCACCTCGGGCAACACGGCGGCTGCGACCGGAATCTGGGTCGGAGCCGGAGCAGGGACAACGGGTGCCGGTGCGGCTTTTGGCACGGGCGGGGCGACGCCGATGCTGGCGACCTGGGCTTCGGGCCGGACAAATTGCCAGGTGGGGCGTGACGCCGCCGAGCGCGGCATGCCCTGGAAGGCGCCGCCCATCGGGATCAGGGAGTTCGGAACGACCGCGCTTTTGCTGTAGGCATTGAACCCTGCAGCCTGCGCCAAGCGCGCATCCGATGCGGCGTCATGCGGCGCTGGAACTGGATTGTTGGCGGAGGAATTGTCGGCCGCCTTGCTGGCCGCTTGCGGAAGCGGCTCCAACAGGTCGTCGAAGTCATCGTCAGCAACCGTTAGCGTTGGTTTTTTCAGCCCGCTAGCGGCACTATCGCTGCGGGGTTTTGATGCAGGGGCAGAATCGACCAAATCAAGCAAGTCATCGAACCCGTCATCGTCGGCGCTGCTTGGGCGGCTGGGAGCTGGCGATGTTTTTCCAGGCTTTACTGAGGGCTTGGTGACGGCAACGGTGGGTGCCGCCGCCACATCGGTAACGGGGTCCTCAGTGACGATGCGGCGGATGGATGAGAGAATGTCCTCCATGCTTGGCTCGGCTGCTTTGTCCACGTTCTTCATGTCATCCCACCGGCTTAATTATGCCAAGTCAACGCCCTCCTGCAATTGAATGCAGTTGATGGGCGCGTGTCCTGGCTGATTGCCGACGTTTGCGGTCGGCAAATGTTGTGATTGGTCTACCGCGAATGCCGCTGAGCTTCAATCAGCGCAGAAATCCACTGGGAACAATCGATTGGCTCGCATTTGTGTCAATCAGCATGTCGCACAATAACGACGGCTCAATATCAGAATGCCACAACCAGTTGGTATCGCGTTAAATTCGTCCAAGCTCACGTAAGCATTAACAAGGCAATCAGCTTGGCACACGCAAAGGTTCACCGACGCATCTGCAAATGATTTCCACACTTTAATGTTCTGCGTGGCTCCGTGTCACTTCATCACCGGCTCGTGGCGACCGTGAGTTTCCCAGTGGTTGTGATGCTCGCGGCGACCGTCGGCATGGGTGATGCTGATGCCGAACCAGTTCTTGCGGATTTCGAAGTAGTGGGCTTCAGGGTCGTAGCTGACAGAGTCAAGTTCTAGGTACTCGTTATTCAAACGGCCAACGGCCTGCAGCACCGTATACGACTGCACCACAAGGTCGCGCTGATCCGTGACCAAGGCGACCTGAGCGTTCAGCAACGCCTGTTCGGCGTTCAGCACGTCAAGCAGCGTGCGCTGCCCTACTTTTTCTTCTTCACGCACGCCATTCAAGGCGGTCTGCGATGCCGTCACACCGATTTGGTCCGACACCAGTCGCGCCCGCACCGCTACCAGCTGCGCGTAAGTGGCAGTCGCCGTGGCAATCGCCTCGGAGCGGACCCGCTCAATTTCCTGCAGCCGACTGACGTGAGTGTGCTTGGACTGCCGCAGGCGGGCATGAACTTCACCCTGCGCGTAAATCGGCACGTTGAGACGGCCAACCAAACTGGTCGTCTGCGATTCGTCCGTCGTGCGAGATGGCTCGTACCGACGCGTATAGTTGCCCTCAAGTTGCAATGTGGGCAGCAGTTCGCCCCAAATCGCATCAACCGTATGGCGAGCGGCCTGCTCCTGGTATTGGGCCTGGATCACCAGCGGACTTTCCTGGCTCGTGATAGATGTCGCCTCGGTCTGCGATTTAGGCAGCAGTTTTTCAGGAATCTTCGGCGGTATCACGTTGTTCGGCTGTGCGCCAACGGTGCGCAAATAGTTGCCGGAGCTGATCTTGAGGTTGGCTTTGGCTAGGTCGAGTGCGGCAACAGCGGTGGCGCGCTGCGCTTCCGCCTGCGCGACGTCAGTCCGGGTGACTTCGCCAACCGCAAACCGGTCCTGGGTTGCCTTGAGTTCGCGACTGAGCACGCCGACGTTGTTTTCACGCAACCGGACCAACGATTGATCGCGCACCACGTCCATGTACGCGGTCACGGCTTCAAGTAGAACCGACTGTTCGATGGTGCGGAGGTTTTCACGCGCAGCCCGGACAGTCGCTTCGGCTTGGCGGACGGTGTTGACGGTGCGGAAGCCGCGGAAGATCGGTTGGATGAAATTGACGCCATAACCATGTGGGTGGGTTTCGCCGTTTGCTGGGCTTGCAGGCCTGGTTTCGGTGCGCTGAAATCCCGTATCAGCGGTGCCGGTGATGTTGGGGCGGTAACCGGACAAGGCGCGCGGCACTTCTTCGTCCGAGGCACGCAAACGGGCGCGCTCTGCGTCCAGGCGTGGGTTGGATTTGTAAGTTGCTGCAAGCGCTTGCCGCAGGGTTTCAGCGTTGGCTTCAACGGCATTCAATGGGCCGAGCACAGATCCAATCGCGAGCAGGCAGGCCGACATTAGCCAGCGCGTGCGCGGCGCAATGCTGCCTAATGGGCTGCGGTTTAGGACTGACACGCTCATCATAACCCCACTTATCGCTGCAGATTACGTTGGTCCGATGAGCAGACCCCCGCAGCGAACTCGGTACGCGATTCGTCGAATGACCAACTGTGGTCAGCCCAACTTCTCAACACCTGATTAGAGCAGCGCGTTTCGAACCCGAAGTGAATAACAGTGGATAATTCCATATATCGGTTGAAGCGTGGCGCGCATCCCACAGTGCGGCGATGGGGGGATGAGATGATGCTACGGAATGAACCGTTGCTCGCGGAAGCTGTCGAAGATGCGCAAGAACATCGCTTCTGAATCGACAAACTCGTGGAAGCCGAATGTTCGGGCCTTGGTATTGTCGAGCATGATGTCCCAGGTTGGCGCGAAGGCGTAGTTGGCAAACGCCCAGCTGGCGGCTTCGGAAAACGGCGTCGGCAACAGGTTGTGCTCGCGCGTAATCTCGTCCCACAGGTCGGCTTTATCGGCCATCATGGCTTCCAGGTCGATCTGTTGCACGCCGCCGGCCTCCATCTCGAAATAGTCGGCAATCCGTGGCCATAGATACTGCCACCGGAAGTGGTCACCATTGACCATATTGAAGGCTTCGTTGGCCGCACCTGGCGTCGTGGCGGCCCATAACATGCCCTTGTTCAGCAGTTCGACGTCGCTGGCGCAGTGCACGGCGCGGTATGCCGCCTCGGGTCCTGGGTAGCGCAACGGCAGGCCGAGCTTCTTGCAGAGCGTGGCGTAGACGGCGATGGGCTTGGGCAGGTTGATATCGGTGCGGCCATAACCGCAGACGATGTGCGGGCGCATCAGCGAGTACGACCAGCGTTTGCCGGTCGCGAGGTGTTTCAAAAAGTCTTCCTGCGTGTAGTAAAAGTTGGGTGGAAAGTGTCGGGCGTCGCTTTCCTTGGCGGGTGTCTTGAATGGGCCGAGGTGGCGGCCATAGTACTTTGATCCCTGCAGCAGACACACATGCTCCAGGCGATCCGCTGACGCTTCGATGGCGGTCATGGCGTTGCGGAACAAGTCCGTATCCTGCGCCGCTTTATCCACCCACCGGGTGCCGGTGGCATGGCCGGTCCAGAAGATGTGGGTGACGTGCTTGAGTGGGCCTAGTTGGGCCCGGCATTCGGCGGGGTCCGTCATGTCGCACGCGACGTGCCGGGCACGCGTCACGAACTGCGGAGCCCGCCGCGACACGATGGTCACGTCCCAGTCGCTATGCCGGTCCAGCAGCTGCGCCATGTTGGCACCAACCATGCCAGTGCCACCCAGTATCACGGCGAATTTCTTAGCCATTGC
>JAYSVA010000355.1:0-6947 GCA_043718785.1 Hyphomicrobiaceae bacterium | reverse complement strand
GCCCCGGCGCGATCATCCCGCTGATCGCCGAAACCGGCGGCCAGAATGTCATGATCGTCGATTCGTCAGCGCTTCCCGAGCAAGTGACGCGCGACGTCATTGCGTCATCGTTCCAATCCGCCGGGCAGCGCTGCTCGGCGCTTCGCTTGCTGTTCATCCAGGACGATGTCGCGGACACGATGCTCATTATGATCGCGGGCGCGATGGAGGCGCTTAGCATCGGCGATCCGCGGTTGCTGACGACCGATGTCGGCCCAGTGATCGATGCCGACGCAAAGGCGGCCCTCGACGCGCACCTCGCATCGCTCGACCAGCGCGGCAAAATTCTCGCGCGGCTCGGCGTGCCTGCAGCCAACGGCCATTTCGTCACCCCCGCGATGGCCGAGATCGAATCGCTCGACGAACTCGACCGAGAGCATTTCGGTCCGATCCTCCACGTCGTGCGGTGGAAGTCAGGCGAGCTCGACCGCGTCATCGCGGCGATCAACGCCAGCGGCTACGGCCTCACGCTGGGGCTCCAGAGCCGCATCGACACCACGCGCCTGCATGTCGAGCGCCACGCGCGCGTCGGCAATCTCTACGTCAACCGCAACCAGATCGGCGCGGTTGTCGGCGTCCAGCCGTTCGGCGGCGAGGGCCTGTCCGGCAGCGGCCCCAAAGCCGGCGGCCCGCACTACCTCCCCCGCTTCGCCACCGAACGCGTCCGCACCACCGACATCACCTCCACCGGCGGCAACGTCGAGTTGCTCGGGCTGGGCAGCAAAGTGACCGAGGCGGTTGAGGAACCAGTGGTAAGGGCGAGACGGACGACGGATGATTTGTAGCGGGTACAGGGGGCTTCCTATTCGTCTGGCCGCAGTTGCTAGCTAAGGACTGCCGGTGGACTGCCAATTTGAACTGCAGCCACAGTTTCGCACCTCGGTGCTGTGGTCATATGGAAAACGAGCGCCCGCAATTGTCTTCCGCAGAGCCTTGGGACTGCCGGCGTGTGATTTGACACAGTACGAAGATATATCATGCCATCAGTGATAATCTCGCGACTACGTTCGATGATGTTTTGAACACCCTCGTCCGAAAAGCAGAACAACCCAGTGACAAGCTCGATCCCGGCCTTTTTTGCGAGCTTTTTTGATACTCTAGCGCAAAACCGGATGGCACGAGGAGCCAATCTTAGTTCTTGCGCGGTCACTTCACGCAGGTCCATTCGGACGGCTTTTGCCGCGTGGGCACCTGGTCCCCAAACGATCCGCGACGGCTCGGCCTGCATGTTTAAACAGGCAAGTACACGTGCAATCAACAGTTTTTCATGAATTTTGTTACGCCGGATGAACTCCGGAATGATCGGATCGCCGAGCTTCCACCAGTCGCCAAGCGGAGACTCAACTTGATATGCACGGGCGGCACCAATCCGTTGACGTCGCCCGTCGTGGAGGGCGTCGATATGCGCACAGACACCGTTGAGGTTGCCTTGCATGGCGCGGATTGTGTCACCGACAGCCCTGTCGGGGCCGCTACACTGTATCGAGCTGACGTTAAGCTCTACGGCCTCGATAAGTTGGCCACGTAATGCTCGTCGTGCTTGCTGCGCCAAGCGATCTGTCCACTGCAATCGGTGACCGGTTGTACAGTTGTCACGCTCTATGATCTCAGCCACCGCGAGATATGCGGTTAGTTTGTGGATTTCGACGAATGCACGATCATTGAAGCAGGGAACGCCCGTAGCTACACCTATCCGCCGCCAGTTTTCAGCTCCGAGTTTCCTTACCGCACGAGGTGCGCCCTCCAATTCAGCGGTCGTGAGTTCGTCACACGTGAGGTCCTTCAATAGCCCAGGCAGCCCTGTAATCTTGCTGAGCGGAACCCCCATCAGGGCGCAGACATGAGCAGCTGTTGCAGTCAAACGCTGTTGACCTCCAATTTTAGTGGTCGACGGGAAGTGGCGAGGTAAATCAATCAGGCACCAGCCCTCGACAAAATGAACATTGACACTGTGTCGAGCGGTCACCACGTTGCCCGACATGACAATTTGTTCTGTCAGGGTGAAGCCGTATGGCCCCGGCCTCAGCCGTGCCATCGCGTCGGAACCGTCCCGGGTTAACGGAGTAATCTCGATAATGCAGCGTCCAGGTATCTCAGTCTGATATTGCCGCATGAGCATTCCCCCTGTTGGAGTGAGGGGCTGATGGGCCCCTAGCGTCATGAGACAGATTAATATAGTTGTGGCTGCACACCAAGCGCATTTATCACAAGCTGAGCATAATTCGCAGATGGTGCGTCGAAAAATGCATGACAATAATTTTCCAAAACGTTATTAATGTGCATGTGGGACGCTTGTCGCGTGCTGCCTATGGACTACAATGTACCAAGATCCAGTTGAAACTCAAACCAAGGAAGGAGGGGTCATGTCCAGAACTGCCTCAGTCGCCGCTGTGAATTGGCCAGCCCAGGAAGAGTTTGATGCAATGTATCTAAAACTTCAAGCCAACGCGCTGGAGTTGTTTCAGGGACTCGACCCGCGAGACGAGCGGAGTCTGCAATTCTTGGTAGGGAGTCTGGTTAAGCTTGGCGTTGAGCAGCGGGAAATGGCTGATCTCGTTGGTGTTTCTCGGACGACAGTTGGGCGCTGGGCGAACGGACAGAACATACCGCGTGCGCCCGGCTGGCGGGAGTGGGCGGTTGGAGAACTGTGCAAAATGCTGGCCCAACGTACTCACGCCGCCAGCGCGTAAAGTATCACAGGATGTATCAAATAACCAAACGCGCCTTCGGGCGCGTTTTTCATTTGCCAAACGCAATATAAAGTGCTTTATGTTTCATTGCGTGCATTTGTTTCTTAAGAAAACAACGGCGGTGGCATCATGGCAAAGCGTCTGGATGAAATTGGATACACAACCTACTCTCTTACGGAACTCGAACAGGCATTCGGTAACTTCCGCTCTCGACCAGTCGGTGCCTGGGTCAAGCCGTTGTTGGCGGCGGCGTCGGCAGTTGCCCTCATCGACAACAAATTTGGAGACAGCGGTACAGGTTTTGTTTGCAAGGCCCGGGACCTTGGCCTTCCTTTCGACGGGTACGTTCTTGTTACTTGCAATCATGTTGTTTGCGATCCGGAAATTCCCGGCGCGACCCCGGGTTCGCCGCCGTCGCGCCACCCCGATTACATGACAGTCACGTTCGAGATGCGGGGGCCACAACAGTATCGCTGCAAAGTCATCTGGCAGTCGCCTGTTGACCAGCTCGACGTCACGGTTCTGCGCCTGTTGCCCGGCCTGCCCGTGTCAATTGCTGACGGTGCTCCGTTTTTGCCGCTCGCCACGCGCGAACCCCAGCTTTGGATAAATTTGCCACGAGGTGGCCGTCGGCATCAACACTTCTACGCGTTTCACCACCCGGGAGGCCGCAAACTGGCACTCTCCTTCGAAGATAATGATTTCACTGACATGCATCCACGGCCTGGCACTGATGCCCCCAATTTCCTCTTTTACCGAACGCCCACCGAGCGTGGAAGCAGCGGTGCGCCAATCCTCTGTGAATCACAGGAAGTCGTTGCAATGCACCGGGCTGGAATCGAGACGGCGCGCGGTGGAGTGAAAGGTGCCAAGGCCATCAGCACGGAAAATGAAGGCGTCTCGATTCAGTCCATCCGTGCCGCCATTACCGCAGCCTATCACAAACGCCCATTCTGGCGCCGATTGCTCGAGCGGGCATAGCCAAGACGTTTGAGTGAAAAAAGGAGACGACCATGACTAAAATCATCAATAATCCAACGTTCGCGGAAATGCGCGACTTGACCAATGCGAAACTGGTGGCAAAAGGCTTCCCCCCTGTAGTGATTACACCGGGCGCGGCGGGAACGCTCGAGGGGGCCGGAGTCACCCCTGAAGACCTCGAGAAGTTTCAGAGTGGTCTCGCGAAACTGATTGCATTAGAGAGTCGGAAGGCCTTGCTCCAGAACACCGTTTTCTTTGTTCTCGGTCTACTGCTGCCCAAGTTGTTCGGCTTCTAGCTGCGCATCTTTACTGGGGAGGGCCTACCTCACCTTCCCCGGCTCCATCATTTCTTTCGTCGCTTCTTTGGCCTTCTCCATGGCTTGGCCGCCCAGCTCCTTCGCCTTTTCCAGCGCAGGCTTCGTCGCTTCCAACGCCTTCTCCATCATTGGCTTGGCCTTCTCGCGGGCCTGTTCGGACAGGACGACCATCTTCTCGACGCTGGAGCCGGAGAGCTCGCGGGTTTTCTTCCAGATCTTGGTCAGCAAGTTTTCTTGCGGCATGAGCACGTCTGGCTTGAGGGCCTGCAGGGTGGCGATCATGTCCTTCTGGTCCTGGCGCGGCTTGTCGCCGGTCACCTTGTCGGGCGTGCCGGTGAACAGCACCAGCGGCGTGCAGGCGGTGATGACCTTCTGGCCGCCCTTCAGCCACTTGGCGTTGGCGACCTGGGTTTCCTGGGCGAAATAGACCTTTTGGCCGTCAAGCTGCTGGCGCAGGATGGCACGGTCGATCACCGGCACGATGTGGCCGCCGCCAGCCTGGATTTTCTTGAAGCGGCCGTTGTCGGGATCGGGGAACTGCACCATCAGCGCCACCGTGTCGTCCGCCGACAGCGCGAGGTCGATGGCCTCGTCGGTATCGCTGGCGTTGACGGTGGTTTTGGCTTTGGCGACGCCGTCGGCATCGATTTTCTGCAGGAATTTCATCGTGCCAGCCGAGCCGGACTCTTTCGGGCCGACGATGAAGCGCAGCTTGCTGGCGTTGGCGGCGACTTCGCCCCAATTGGTGAGCTCGCGGTTGCGGGTGACGGCGAACACGCACTCGCGCACGTCGTCCATGCGGACGCGGGCGAACGTCTGCGCGCCGCCCAGGGCTGCCGCTTCGAGGGCGAACACGTCAAGCTGGCCGTAGCCGAGCTGGCGCGGGTCGGCGGCGACGCGTTTCATGTTGTCGAGGGTGCCGGCCGACGGCGTGCATTTGTGATCGAACCTGGCGCGACCGAGCTGCGCCTCCACCGCCGGGCAGAACGTCGAATGATAGGCACCAGCCTTATCGCCAGTGTTGATCTGGTTCGCCGAGGCAACGCCCCCAGAGAGCAAAGTAACCCCCAACAGCCAGCTGAGGGTGGCCAAAGTCGCAAGCACAACACGGTGCAGTTCGGTCAGCATCGGCACGCAATCTCCTCGTTCAAAACACAACAAGCTTACATGGGGATGCCGCCCGCCAACGCAAGGCGTTCCGGCCAGCAATCTACCAATATGGTTACTATTCGGAAGCGGCACGATGATGACGGCTTGAACGCAAACGGGGGGCCGTTGGCTCCCCGCATCACACCAGCATTAGCACGTGGCCGTTGGACGGCTCGAAGGGGCTAAAGCTACCTCGGTGGCGGCGGTAGGTTCGCAGCTCATGCGGTAGTCCGGATCTTTGCTGTCGAGACCCATGCCGACGATGATCGCAGCCACAAACGAGATGGTGGCGGTCAGGGCGAGTAGCACTGTTTTGACGGCGTGGATATTGATGGTCACGGCTCTACTCCTCGGTCAGCTTGGCGGACAATGGGGCGGGCTTGAGGTAAGTGCCCGTCTTGTTTTGTCCGTTGTAGCTGGCCGTCGCTGAGCCGAAGCTGAATGGCGGGTTTATCTGGCGTTCAGCTTCGTGACCGTTTTCCGCTCAGTTCCGCGACACAAACACGTCTGCCGCCGCCCCTGATGTCGCCCCTGTCGCCAGCGGTGTCATTGGGCTGAACGACCGCGCCGCATCGGCGGTGAACGGGCGCGGCGGGCGGGTGACCGGCGGGGTACCATCGACGGCGCCAGCGCCCGCGTTCATCCCCAGCGACATGGCGGGGCCGAGCTTGCCACGACCCTGCTGGGCCAGGAATTGGCGCTCGTGGAAATCGTTGCCATCGAGCGGGGCGCGTCCGGCGAATTTCACCCGCACCTGGGTGATGCCCTGGTTCTCGAACCCGAGCGCGCGCGCCGAAGCACGGCTCATGTCGATGATGCGGTCGTGGGCGTAGGGGCCGCGATCATTCACCCGCACCAGCACCGTGCGGTTGTTGGCCAGGTTCGTGACGTAGACGTAGGACGGCAGCGGCAGCGTCGGATGCGCGGCGGTGAGCGCGTTCATGTCGAAGATTTCGCCGTTGGCGGTCTTGCGGCCATGGAAATCGGTGCCGTACCAGGAGCCGCGCCCTTGCCGGTCATAGTTTGGGTCTTCGGTTGGCGTGTACCAGCGTCCCGCAATTTTGTAGGGCTTGCCGATTTTGTAGCCGCCATTGCCCTTCGGCACGGTCTGGCCTTCCGACACCAGCCGGACGCTGGGTGATGTGCCGTACTTCGGATCGATTGTCCGCGTCGGTTCAGCGCTCTTCGATGTCGACGCCATCCGCGCTGGCGGCACGTTATCGTGCCCCCGCGAACACGCGATTGTACTCACTCCGGCTGCCACCACGAGCAATAGCTTGCCCGTATTGGCCCCACGCCACACAAACCCCACCAAACCCGCCTCCACGCTACAACGCATACTCACGTTACAGCCCTCTAGGGTCCCACGACCCGCCACATCGAGAGCTGCCCTAATGCACCACCACGGCGAAACCGGGGCGATACTGAGGGGAGTTTAATGGTCATGCGTTCGCGAGTTATTAACGGACGCGGAGAATTATCGCCGCTTCGACAGGAACGGCCCGAGGATATCAGAAGCATCGTCGGTCCAGGGCTTGACCTGAGTGGCCTTAGTCGGCAGCGGCTCTAGCCGGAGTTCGGCGTGGCCAGTCAGCGCCCGGTAAGGGACGAGCGCGGCTGTCGACTTCGAGAACAGCGCCACCGTCGAGGCAGAGCGTGCATACCCGCCGCCGCCTTCGTCATCGGACAGCAGCAAGCCATCAAGGCCTGGTACCAGCGGCAAGGTGGCGGCCAGCACACTGTCGAGGTCGAGGTAGCGGTTGGAGATGTG
>JAYSVA010000354.1:0-6949 GCA_043718785.1 Hyphomicrobiaceae bacterium | reverse complement strand
TCAGATCCGCCGCACGATAGCTGATGCGACCGGCTGCGTAGTCGATATCCATAACGGAATCGATGATGGCGCATGAAGGCGAGGCCGGATCCTTCACCACGTAGCTGACCGTGTTGGTGTCCATGTCGAAGAACGCCGCGACCTCGGGCTTTACCGTCATGTCGACTACTGGGCTGGCGAACGTTGCCGGTGCCCCAATTGCCGACGCCTGGACTGGAGCGGGCGTGTGCGGCGCAACAGATGCCGCCATCATGGCAACAGGCTTGGGGGTGGCTATTTTGAACCGCGCAAAGCGTGCGCCGATCAATCCGGCGACCAGCGCGCCGAGAAAGATCAGCGGCTCAGGCCGCCCGATCCCAAGCACCGGGATCAAGCCGCCGGGACAGAACCCGGCGAGCCCCCAGCCAATGCCAAACACGGCGGCACCGGCGACTAGCGGCGGATCAATGTCAGACGCTGTCGGCAGACTGAATGCAGCGGCGAGAACCGGCTTACCGCGCATGAACGCCAGCCGGTAGCCAAGTGCGGTCACCGCCAGCGCGCCGCCCATAACAAACGCGAGGCTCGGATCCCATGTCCCAGCAACATCGAAGAAGTTCAGCACTTTGGCCGGATTGCCCATCCCGGAAAACAGAATACCAAGCCCGAAAACGACGCCAATGGCGGCAAAACTCAAGAGTTGCATGAGTCAAACTCCCATGAGATGGCGCGATACGAACACGGTCGCTGCCGCCGTTGCCATGAACGTCAGCACGGCCGCGAGCGAGCGGGCGGAGAAGCGAGCCAGTCCGCAGACGCCGTGGCCGCTGGTGCAGCCAGCGCCATACGTGACGCCAATGCCGACCAGCAGGCCACCGATCAGCAGCGCCCATGTCGGGGCTGGCGAGGCAAATTCGACCATCCGGCCAAATAGTGCCCAGTACACCAGCAGTGACGCAACAGCACCGCCCAGAAAGGCGATGCGCCAGCCACGATCCGGAGCAGCCCCGGGCGGCAGCAGGCCGCCGAGAATGCCGGTGATGCCAGCGATCCGCCCGTGAAGTACCATCAGAAGCACAGCAGCCGTGCCGATCAGGGCACCACCAGCCAGAGATTGCAGTGGGGTGAATTCGGTCATTGGCTCCTCATGCATCGTATTAGTTGTATCACCTCAGCCAGCCGACTAAGAACTCGCTTAATCTGGGCTCCTGCGCGCAGACATGCGGGCAAGATGTTCGAAGTCCAGTTCTGCTCTCCACGAGCGGCTGTAAGGGTGGACATGGTCAGTCGCCCCGAATTTATCAACGAGCGGTCGTCCATAGTTATGCCAAGCAAAAATGCCGCCACGCAGATTCACCAGGCGAACGATGCCGCGCTCGATCAACGCGGAACGAACCCGCTCCGCGAGTTTTAGACAGTGGCCCAGATAGAGAGTTCAGAAAGCGTGATCATACGTCACCGCCCGGCTTGCCAACAGTTTTCGGCTTACAGGTGTTGAACCCGAGCAGTGCGTAAGGCGGGCACCAGCCGAGCACAGCAGTCGCCAATGGCACCAAGCCAAGCCAGCCCCAGGGAGTCTGCGGCCCGACGAACACAAGGCCGATCAGCCCCAGCCCCACGAGTGCGCGCAACAGGCGATCAAAGCCACCAACATTGCAGGTCATGTATACCTCCATGAACGAATTCTAGAGATACCGTACTCCGTCGATATTTATGAACGACAGGTGACAGGCCTGTTGGGCGCATTTGCCGGGGCACTGCCGTCGCCAGCACTTCGAGCGTCGAACGGTCGGCGATTACTATGCTGCCGTGCGACGGCGACACCCCCGCACTGGAACTCCGACAGCATCTGCCCGCGACTTCTTGGGCAGTACCGATTTCGGATACCAACTGCCGCTGGTCACCGTCGCCGTGTCGCTGCCGAATTTTGGAGCCAGACGCACAGCAGCAATTCTAATTAGTTGGCGGACTTTCCTGCTGCATCAAATTTGCGAATGTAGGCCGTAAGGTCGGCCACCTCTTTTTCGTCCTTGATTCCGCCGAACGCCATTTTGTTACCCGGCATGGCTGCACGTGGATCTTTGATGTAGTTGGCGAAAATCTTGTCGTCCCAGACGACACCCGAGGTTTTATTGACCTCAGAGTAGTTGAAGCCCTCGACAGTGCCGGCTTTGCGACCGAACAGACCGTTCAATTGCGGGCCAACCACGTTTTTGGCTGTCTCACCCACCTGATGGCAAGCACGGCATTTTTTGAAAACGTTTTCGCCTTCGGTGGCATCCTGAGCCTGCGCCGTAACAGGCGATAGCACCAAAGCAACGGCGATGAACAACGTCCGCATACTTTTCTCCCCTTGGTTATACATGCAGACATATGAATACATAAATGTTAATACTCCGCAAGCAAATTCGACGATGCAGGGCCTTCGCATCGAAATGCATGCTGCAACGCATTCACTGACTGCGCTCAGGTAGCAGCGACTTGATGAACACGCGCTGCGATACGGCGGTCATACCAACGATCAAGCGCCATCATCAGTGCCGCGCCGACCACAATCGCCGGAGTTACAAAAAACGCGCTGGTTGCCAAAGTGCTGATGCCGGACAGTGATTGCCCAATTGAACAACCAAGCGCTGTCACAGCACCAAACCCCATCAACACAGCACCAAAACCGTAGCGGACCACATCAAACTCGGATCGGAACCCCTGGATTTTGTACCTGCGTCCGACGAGTGAACTCAACAACGCGCCAAAGAGCAGCCCCCCGATCATGGCCACATTAAACTTCATCGTCTCGCCGGTGAATATCAACAAGTATTGGATCGCCTCGCCGATAGGGGCTGCAAAGCTCAACGATGTCGGGCGGGTCGGATCGAACTCGCTGGCAGCGAGATAACCCGTCGCCCACCATGCAAATCCAATTATTGCGCCAACACCTGCGCCACCCGCGAGCTGCCCAAAACGAACTTGCCGGGCGATGAACAATAAAATCCCAACCAACAACAAACAGATGCCAATAGTAAGCCAAGCGGCAGGCACGCCGACAACGTCTGCTGCTGATCGTGGAAGAAGGTTCGTCGGCGTAAACTTCTCCACACCTAAACGCGGATAGGCCAAGATGCCGCGCAAGGTCGAATAAGCGGCCAGACCAGCGACAGTCAGGGTCAATAGTGATCTGGTGTTACCTGTCGACATCAATACCAGATGGCGACCAGGGCAGCCGTTCGCCATAATCATACCTATGCCAAATATCATTCCCCCCAAAACCAATGCACCAAGATTGAAGGGCGCAGATAGAAAAATACTCTTGGTAAGATCAATATACCCGGCAACTGACAAAAACTGAGTGATGGCCAACGCCGTGAGAACCGCCGCCAAATACTGACCCAGCCTGATGCGCGGCACTTGCTGTTTAAACGTCTCGACAATAGCCGCACGCGTGCAAAAACCCGTGGTTTCAGCGAGGGCACCGAATGCCAAACCTACAATAAATCCGCAAATGTTTAGCAGGAGCGGGGCTTCAACTGTCGATCGCAGCATCTCAATCATAAATCACCTCGATCGGCTGTTGAGCGACTGCGCAGTTGTGCGATCTTCCCGCCATTTGGGCAGGAATGACGTTGACCAGAGCCTCGTCGTGCGCGACCCGACGATTTGGCCCCGAACGGATCGTTGCCGCAAGCCGACATGGTTGTAAAAGTTGGTGTCCATCTGGCCGACGGAAGGGATCGTCGAAGTCGCAGTGGTAGGTGCAGGCGAGTTTTTCTCGATCGCGGCGATGTCGATCAGTTGCCAATGCGCGCCATCGCGGCCTCGGCGGCCAGCATGCCGCCAAGCACTAGTCCGCCAATCAAATCACGCCTGCCGATCTTCTTGCGGCTACGCTTTTATTTCACTGCCAGGGCGACATTATCGCCGCCAAAGCGGTATTTGACGCCGACAGTAATGTCGATCTGCTTCATGCCGATTGTCACGGCGTGACGGGGATTTCCGGGGGCGTTCTCAAAACCGCTGACCGCTTGGTAAGGCGCGTACATCCCGGCCAGTTCAAGATCCCAACGTGGAGCCAGCTTGATCATGGCACCAGCGGTAAAATGGTTCTGCACGGTTGCGGGGGCCAAAATATTCAGCATGACGTCGCGGGACTGGATTGGCTGCGTATTGTGAGAGTAGCCGACACGCAAAGTCAAATTGGAGCTGGCGCGCCACTCGGCGGCAACTTTGATGGTGTCAACATCCTTCCAGCCGAAGCCAGGGCCATTATTGCTACCCAACTGGGCGGCCGCGTTTGAGGCATTGCCAATCGCGGCAACGGAGCTGTACCAGATGTGCCGGTAGTCGGCCATCAACGTCAGGTTCGGCGTTACGTCAACGGCCATGCCGATCTGCATGCTGGCAGGAATATCAAAGTCACCCTTTTCGGCGAACAGGCCCGAATACTTGTCGAATGGCTGCATGTAGATCCGTGAACTACCAGCCAGTCCGAAGCGGACGCCCGGCACCACTGCCCACTGAATACCAGCGCGGACGCCGCCGCCCCAGGAAACGTCAACGCCATTGTTCGTGAGATTGTTAGGGCTGGTTGAAAAACCCGGAGCCGTGAAGGCGGCAAGACCGGTGGCTCGGAACTGCTGACGGGCAAGAATCGGTGCCACCCCAATCGACAGGCCGGGTGTGATCTGCTTGGCGATAGCGAACGATATGAGCGCCTGCTGGAGATCAACCCCAGCCTGTCCGCCGCAGAATACGCCGGAACCTCCGCCGCACTCCAGTAACGGTCTCGAAACAGCGCGATAATCAGTGTTCATGCCACCGTTGCCATAAACTGTGATGGCGAAAACGTCGGCAAATGGGTTAGCAGTCAAGCGCCGACTATAGGCGATGTTCGGCACAAAGAACAGGTTGCTATCGCTTTCTACGGTGCCGGTCGGCGTGAAGCCCGGCTGGCCAGAGCCAGTAAAGTCGCGGGATGGCGCGAACGCCGACACGGACATGCTGAATTCATTGCCGGAGAACACAAGTCCGGCCGGATTGAGCGATGCCGAGGTAGCGTCCCGGCCATCGGCTACACCAGCCCCAGCCAGCGCCTTCTGTCGTGCGCCGTAGCCGTTCTGAAAATAGCCCTCAGTTGCAGCCGCTGAAGCCGCTGTGAGCACCAGCAGCAGGCTTGCTGATGTCAAGCGAGCCGTCATTTTATCGATAATCTTACGCATACTAACTAGCCCCCAGGTTCACATTGTTGCATGACCAACAGCAACTCACGGCGAGCCGCCTGGCGCTGCATACATTCATACATTGACATATACAAATCAGCACAAAATGGCTGCCCTGTCTGTGACCTTCAGGCTACGCTCGAAGAAAATTGCTGTCGTTCAAAGCACCGGCACTGTGTCCCGAACCGACGCTAACTTCATCAGACGTTCATAGTGGTCCTGCTGAAATGCATTCGAATTCGGGGCGGCCGGTTCGTCGCGTTGGCGTTGCAGCAGCTCTTGGTACTGCACGTCACGGACTTGACGCACGGCATCGCAGGCGTCGTGTTGGCGTTCGCGTAGATCGTCGTTCTGGCGTTGCTTGATATCGACCTTGCGGTCGGCGAGTTCCTTCTCGGTCGCATCGCGCACGCTGTCGCGATCATTGAAGGCGTCGCGGGCTTGCTCCCACTGACCGGACTTGGCGAAATGGAAAGCGCGGCCGATGGCGGATTCCGATGACGCCTCGGCAGATTTTCGCTCAGCATTGCTGACTTTGTAGAAGTCGCGCCACTCGGATTTTTACTCCTCCCGCACCTCGTCGTAGACGGCGTGGCGCCTGGCCTTGAACAGCTTGGCGCCGTCCTTGAGGAACGCTTCCCGCTCGGCGCGTTGTTCGGCTTTCAGTTCTGCGTGGTCGGCGGCGACGTGTTCGGCACGCTGTTGTTCGTCGACTTCGAATTCAAGCTCGCTCGGACGCGTCAGCATGATGACGTTGTGTGGCAGGTAATCGTTGGCGGCGCGGTTGACGGACGGCGCGTGCTTTTCACCGGCGACATTGCGCGCGGGTTCGGCTGTGCGCTGCTGATCGGCTGTCTGATCCGATAGCTGTGGGTTCGTCGCTTCGACCTGTTGTTGGTGGCCCTGATCAACTTGTTGCACGGGCGCAGGCTTCTCATTTATCACGCGGTTTTGATCTACCGTCGTCTGGCGGGTGGCTTCGTGTGCCTGCTCGTGAGTTTTGAATTCCGGCTGCTGTTGCTGCTTGGTCTCGACTTGGTTTGCCTGCTCGGCCTGTTGTGTCGGCGCGGCCTCCTGTTGTTTATCGTTGGCGCGGTTTGTCAGTTTCGTTGCCTTCAGCTCCTCTTGTTTCTGCGCGGTTGCCCCGCGGTTATCGCACCGCACCTGATCCTGCATCGCTTGCTGACCGACCCGCTGTATTGCGGCCAGCATCGCTTCAATCGCAAGGTCAGCAAGACCGGCCAAGTCAAAGATGCGAGCGAGGTCATCACGACCGAAGTTCCGGCCATCATCGACGCGGCCACGTTCGACCGCGTGCAGGCGTCGCTCAAGGCCCGCAATCCGAAGGTTACGGCTCCGCGCGTTGTCACTGGCCCTATACTGCTCACCGGCTTGGCGGTCTGTGGAACTTGCGGCGGCGGCATGACGTTGCGGACGGGAACATCGAAGCAGGGCAATGTCTACAAGTATTACACCTGCTCGCGGCAGCATCGGCAGGGCAAGTCGATCTGCGAGGGCCGGTCGATCCGCATGGACAAGCTCGATGGGCTTGTGACGGAGCATCTGGCCAGCCGGTTGTTTGTGCCTGAACGGCTGACGGAGATGCTGACGGCGTTGTCGTCGAAGCGGTGCGAAAAGGCGACGGCCGTCGATGACCGTGTCGCCCGGCTGGAACGTGAGGCCGAGCATGCCGAGACCCGCCTCAGCCGACTCTACAAAATGGTCGAAGATGGCATCGCCGAATTGGACGACGTGCT
>JAYSVA010000353.1:0-6951 GCA_043718785.1 Hyphomicrobiaceae bacterium | reverse complement strand
TCAAATTCGTTTGTCGCGACGTGCACCTGCGCGTCGAAAACGCGGGCACGATGTACACCAACCGCTACAAGAAGGGCGATGTCGCCAAGGTCATCGTCGCACACGGCGACGGCAACTATTTCGCTGATCCGGCGACGCTGGATCGCCTGGAAGGCGAGAACCGGGTTGCGTTCCGCTATTGCGATGCTGGCGGCAAGTTGAACGACACCGCCAACCCGAACGGCAGCCAGCGGCACATCGCTGGCATCCTCGATGCTAGCGGTCGCATCCTCGGCATGATGCCCCACCCCGAAAACGCCTGCGAGACCGCCCTCGGCTCGACGGATGGCTTGGCGTTGTTCGAAAGCATCGTCCACGGGCTGGTGGCGGCGTAAGATTAGTCCGTAGGTCGGGTAAAGCGACTTCGCGAGACCCGACATTTCACGGCAAACGGCTGACGCGTCGTTCGGCGCAAGTGGTGTCGGGTCTCGCAAGAGGGCTCTACCCGACCTACGGTCATCCCACTTTGCGGGGTCTGCCCTCAAGGGTGAGAACACAAAAGTCTAGAGGGCACACGCGGATGAAACCGGCAACCGCCCCCCTGATCATCGCCCGCCTGAATGGTGGGCTGGGTAACCAGATGTTCCAGTTTGCGGCGGCGCGGGCGTTGGCATTGCGGACGGGCGCGACGCTGAAGCTGGATGTGTCGGCGTTTCGGCGCGACAAGCTGCGCCGCTATGATCTCGGCGACTACGCCCTGGCGAATAGTGTGCCCTTCGCCAGTGATGCCGAACTTAGCCAATGCGAGCAGAAGAAGGCACGCGGGCTAGCGCTGATCGGCAAGGCGCTAGGTGCCAGGGGTGCGGCGATCCCGGCCATCCGTGAGGCGCATTTCCACTACGACCCGGCATTGGCCGCAGCCCAACCGCCCGCCTACGTCGTCGGTTACTGGCAGAGCGAGCGCTACTTCGCCGACCACGTCGCCCAGATCCGCCGCGATTTCACGCCCCGCGCACCGCTGGAGCGGGAGAACGCGCGCCTTGCCGATGTGATCAGCGGCAGCAACGCCGTGTCGCTGCATGTCCGGCGCGGCGACTACGTCAGCGACGCCAAAACCCAGGCCGTCCACGGCGTCTGTGGCCTCGACTATTACGCCCGGGCCATGGCGCGGATCGAAGCGCAGGTGTTGCGCCCGCACTATATCGTCTTCTCCGACGATCCCGACTGGACCCGCGCCAACCTAACCTCAGCCCACCCGATGACCTTCGTCACTGCCAATCCGCCCGAGCGCGGCTTCCGCGACATCCAGCTGATGAGCCTCTGCCATCACCACATCATCGCCAACAGCTCGTTCAGCTGGTGGGGCGCATGGCTCAACGCGCGGGCGGACAAGCTGGTGGTGGCTCCTGAGCAGTGGTTCGCCAGCGGCGGCAAGGATGCCCGGGATTTGGTACCGTCGGCGTGGGTGCGGGTTTGAAGGCCTGCACTCTGTTGTGACTACTTCCGCCCCAGCTCTTTCAGCTTGTACAACTCATCCAGCGCTTGCTTCGGCGTCAGCTCGTCGGGCCGGAGTGCAGCCACGGCTAGCTCCACCGCAGACGGCCCAGCCGCCTCCACGACCTTTGCGGGCTCCGGTCGAGCCAACGCGAACAGCGGCAGGTCCTCCAGCGTTGAGCCGCCAGCGCCTGCCCGCCGGTTGTTCTTTTCCAACCTCGCCAGCACCTCCGTCGCGCGGCTCACCACGCGTTTCGGCAGGCCTGCCAGCTTGCCGACTTGGATGCCGTAGCTGCGGTCAGCGGCACCGGGTTTGAGCTTGTGCAGAAAGACAATCTCGTCCTGCCATTCCTTGACGTCGATGGTGACGTTGCCGACCTCGGTCAGGCGGCCGGATAGCTGCGTCAGCTCGTGATAGTGGGTGGCGAACAGGGCGCGGCATTTGTTGACGTCGTGCAGGTATTCGACGGTGGCCCAGGCGATGGAGAGGCCGTCGAAGGTGGCGGTGCCGCGACCGATCTCGTCGAGGATCACCAGCGATCTGTCGGTCGCCTGGTTGAGGATGCCCGCCGTCTCAACCATCTCGACCATGAAGGTCGAACGGCCGCGCGCCAAGTCGTCGGCGGCACCGACGCGCGAGAACAGCCGGTCAACGCAGCCGATATGGGCGGATTTGGCCGGGACATAGCTGCCCATTTGCGCCAGCAGCGCGATCAACGCGTTCTGGCGCAGGAACGTCGATTTACCCGCCATGTTCGGGCCGGTGACCAGCCAGATGCGGCCGCGCGTCGTCTCATCGAAGCCGGGGATGCTGTGACCCGACTGTGCCGATGCCGTCAGCACACAGTCGTTGTCGATGAACAGGCCGGATGCGCCGCGTTTCAGCGCCTGCTCGACCACCGGATGGCGGCCGCCGCGGATCTCGAACACGGTGGAACCATCGATCACCGGACGGACATAGCCGTCGTCGTAGGCCAGCGCCGCCAGCGCCGCGTGATGATCGAGCTCTGCCAGTGCGCCCGCCAGCGACTGCAGCGCCTGCGTCTCATCGAGGATGGCGGTCTGGAGTTTGGCGAAAATCTCCTGCTCCAGCGCCAGCGCCCGCTCGCCACTGGACGCGATGCGGCCCTCGATCTCGATCAGTTCGGTGGTCGAGAAGCGCATCGCGTTCGACATGGTCTGGCGATGTTTGAAGGTGGCGTCATGCGGCGCGACCGTCAGCGGCTTGGCGTTGAGCTGGGTCACCTCGATGAAGTAGCCGAGCATGTTGTTATGCTTGATCTTCAGCGACTTGACGCCGGTCTCCTCAATGTAGCGGGCTTCCAGCTTGAGAATGACCTGACGGCTGTCAGCGGCCAGCGTGCGCACCTGATCGAGTTCGGCGGAGAAGCCTTCACGGATAAAGCCGCCATCGCGGCGCAGGTGCGGCGGCTCCTCGACCAGTGCCGCCGTCAGCTCCGGCCCGAGCGTGCGTGACACCCCGGTCAGGCGGGCGGCGATCTGCGCCAGCGGCTCCGGCAGACCCATGGCCTCACCTGCCTTGTTGAGGCGGGCAGCACAAACGTTGGCGGCGGCGAGGCCATCGCGGAGCGCTCCCAGATCGCGTGGGGTACCACGCTGCAGCGACAGGCGGGACAGGGCACGGGCGATATCGGGCGCGGCGCGGAGACCAGCGCGGAGATCTTCCTTCAGCGGGTCCCGCTCGACCAGATAGCCGACGGCATCGAGGCGGGCGCTGATGGTGACGACATCGCGCAACGGCGAGGCGATGCGGGCCGCCAGTTCGCGCGCGCCTGAGGCGGTCACCGTGCGGTCGATGGCACCGAGCAGGCTGCCGACACGCTCGCCCGAAGTGGTCTTGATCAGCTCGAGGCTGGCGCGGCTGGCAGCGTCGATGGTCAGCACCGCGTCCGGCCCGGTTTTACGCGGCGGGCGGATGGCGGCGCGCTTTCCGAGCTGGGTGAGCTCCACATACTTGAGCAGTGCCGCGAGCGCGGCCAGTTCGATGCGGGAGAAGCCGCCGAACGCGGTCAGGTCAGCGACGCCAAGCTGGGATTTCAGCGCCCGTTCGCCCGCGAGGCTGTCGAACGACGCACCGGCAACCGGCGTCGAGGCGGCACCGATGATGCCGATCCAGCGCTTCAGGTCGGGATCCAGCAATCCTTGGTCGGTGGCGATGATTTCGCTGGGGGAGAGGCGGACCAGTTCACCCGGCAGGTCATCGCGGGCGAGCGTGCCGACCTCGCATTCGCCGGTCGAGATATCGAGCGAGGCAATGGCGAGTTCGCCCTCCGCAGCTTTGCCTTTGGCCGAGGCGGGCGCGATAAACACCGCCGTCAGGTAGTTGCGGGCTTTGGCGTCGAGCAGGGTGTCTTCGGTGAGCGTGCCGGGCGTAACAAGCCGCACGACATCGCGACGGACGACGGCTTTGGCTCCACGCTTGCGGGCTTCCGCCGGGTCCTCCAGCTGTTCGCAGACGGCGACGCGATAGCCTTGCTTGATCAACCGCTGTAGGTAGTCATCGGCCCGCACCACCGGCACGCCGCACATCGGAATGTCTTCGCCCAGATGCTTGCCGCGCTTGGTCAGCACGATGCTCAGCGCGTTCGCCGCGACCACCGCATCCTCGAAGAACAGTTCGTAGAAATCGCCCATCCGGTACCACAAGATGCTGTCCGGATTGGCCGCCTTGATCTCCAGATACTGCGCCATCGACGGCGTCGCATCACCGATCGGCTTGAGATGGGCTGGAAGGATCGCGAGGGCTTGCTGATCGGCCATTGGCTCAATCGTTTCGATCTCTGCCGGTTCGGCCATCAGCTTCTTGGGGATTGATTTAGGCATGGTGGAAAACAGATCTCGGTCGCGACGATGATAGGACTGCAGGACCTTACGGGATTCCGCCGTAGCCGCAATTGCATAGCGCGGATGCCACGGTTGCCACTTGAACAGTGGCCCCGGCATCCCATATCCTAGTCGTCAAGCCGTGCCCGTCAGGGGCGGCGGATAGCCGGGGCCCCCGAGGGCGCGGCTGATGGGCTGACGCTAAGGTCGCTTCTCACAAGGACCGTGCCAATATGACCCGAGTTTCCATGCTGTCGAGCCCACTATTGCTGGGCTTTGAAGAGATCGAGCGGCTGATCGACCGCGCTGGCAAAGCCGGTAATGACGGCTATCCCCCCTATAACATCGAACGTATCGCCCGTTCTGATGCCGCCAGCGGGCCGCAGGCCGAGCTGTTGCGGATTTCCCTCGCCGTCGCCGGATTCACCCGGGAACAGCTTGAAATTACCGTGGAAGACAGTCAGCTTGTCGTGCGTGGGCGGCAGCAGGACGACAAATCGAGAGATTTCCTGTACCGCGGTATTGCCACCCGCCAATTCCAGCGCACATTCGTGCTGGCCGATGGTATCGAAGTGCGGGCGGCGGACCTGTCGAATGGATTGCTATCCATCGACCTCGTGCGAATCGAACCAGAGCGGCTGGTTCGGCGTATTGAGATAGGCGAAGTACGAAAAGGGCCGGATACAGGCCAGAAACTGCATGAGAAACTTCAGCCGTCGACCAACGTATTAAACCAGGTGGGGAACGTACAAGAGCGGAAAACGAAGGGATAACTCTTCAACGCCATAGTACAACACAACGAATCATAAGACGGTGGGTTCAGTCTCGTTTTAGCCGCAACTTTAAGCGAATATGGAATCGTCAAGAGACACTTCGTAGAGATGTCTCTGAGACAACTAAGTGCTTGAAGTTGCTGTTGTTAGAACATGCGAGTGGTTGAACCTGCCTGCCCCTTTGCCGGGCCTCGTAACCTGGAGGATTTGCATCATGGTAGAATCCAAGCGGTCTAAGGCGTCCCGTTCCTCAGCCAGAAATCCGGCTCGCGGTTCGTCAAAAGATCTGGGACAGCAGTTCAGCCAGTTCCGCAAGATGAGCGAAGACGAGCTAGCTGAGCTCGGCGGCGGCAAAATCGCCTACATCAAGACGATGTCATCCGACGAAGCCAACAAAATGTACCCGGCCGTCAAAGGCTTGCCAAAGGGCATCGAACTGTTCGCCCTGCACGCAGCCGACGGCACGCCCATCGCCCTGACCGACAGCCGTCAAGCGGCCATCGGCCACGCCATGGGCGACCAGCTGATGGTCGAGAGCCTGCACTGAGCGGTGGGTGGTTGTGACTTGCGAAGTTTAGGCCCTGGCTGTTCCCACGTTGCGGGGTCCAGCCAGGGCCTATTTGTTTGGCGCTGTAGGTGCCGGGTGTTGACGACGTCCTGTTGTGCCAGTATCGAGCGTGTCCAAAACATGGCAGCAGCGGATGCCATGGCCCAACTGCGGCAATTTGGGAAACCCGTAGGGCGCAAAAGCCCCCTTGCGCCTTGCGCCGCACCACTTGCTCCGCACTCAGTGGATCCAGCTGGACGTTGGGTCAAGCTTTTGCGCGACCAACATCCTCGGGACCCGCTCACGTGGTCGGACCACCCGTGGACGTTGGGTCGCGCAAGAGGGCTTGACCCAACGTCCAACAGAGCCGGTCGTTCTAGCCACTGGCCTTACTGCGGCGTTGTCAAACGCCCAGTCGCGGCGCAAGGCGCAAACGGGTTTTGCGCCCTACGGACCGACGAACTCCTCACATCTGCACAGGGTCACGATTTCGCGCAAATATGACCGGCGGCGGTTGACGACCGGATAGGGGCCGTAGGAAGGTGTTCACCTGAAACCGACCACTCCGGCACAGATGTCGTTCCGGGGAGAATGGGCCAGCAACAGAAGTGACGAAAACCCGTAGGGCGCAAAAGCCCTCTTGCGCCTTGCGCCGAACCACTTGCTCCGCCTATCGTACAGTATGCCGAACTATCGCCGCGCGTTCGTCCCAGGTGGCTGCTACTTTTTCACGGTCAATCTGCGCGACCGCCATAGCCGTTTGCTGACTGACCATATTGATCTGCTGCGCGATGCCATGCGCATCATCCGGCGCAATTATCCCTTTGAAATCGACGCCATGGTCGTCCTGCCCAATCATATCCACGCCATTTGGACGTTGCCTGATGGCGACGTAAACTTCCCCACGCGCTGGCGATCGATCAAGATCCGGTTTTCGAAAGCAATTCCGCGAGATGCGCGATGGGACGTGGTCCGCGCAGCACGAGGCGAGCGCGGCATCCGGCAACGGCGTTATTGGGAGCACGTCATCCGCGACGAACGCGATCTCAACAATCACATCGATTATTGTTGGTTTAATCCGGTCAAACACGGCCATGTTGCCAACGTTGAGGATTGGCCGTTTTCCACATTCCACCGGGATCATCGTGCGGTTCGCTGAAGTCGGATGACTTTGAAAAGGCTTTGGCGGATCATGCACGTACGAGCCAAAGCGGTGTGTTCGGAGAACGGGAGTGAATTGGCCCGGACATCGCCCAGTCGCGGCGCAAGGCGCAAGAGGGCTTTTGCGCCCTACGGGTTGGAGTGCTCGCCAGT
>JAYSVA010000352.1:0-6982 GCA_043718785.1 Hyphomicrobiaceae bacterium | reverse complement strand
GTTCGACTTGGCCCGCGTGACGAAGAAGGCACCTGCCTGATGCAGCACATGCAGGCGCGCGAAGTCCACGTAGGCGCGGTCCATGACGTAGATGGCCCCCGGCTCCGGCACCAGCAGATCGAGGGCGTGAACGTCGTGCAGCTTGCCGTCCGAGATATGGATGAAGCTCGGGATGTTGCCGCGCAGATCGAGCAGCGTGTGCATTTTCACAGCGGATTTCGTGGTGCGGAAGTGCGCCCACGGAAACACCGACAGGCACAAATCGATGGTCGTCGAATCCAGGGCGTCGACGCTGTTCTCCAGGTCGAGACCGAGGTCCTCGTCGGCGTACAGTTTTCTTGCCTGGGCAATCAGCCGCTGCGCCAGCTCGGCGTAGATGCGCCAGTCGCGCGCCTCGTTGGCGTCAGCCGTCGATGCGGAGCATCGCTCTGCGATGACGTCGAGCGCCGGACGGGTTCGCGAAACCCCATGGTATAGAGCTTGGACGCTTGCGCCGAAAGGCACGTCTCGATGTCGCGCAGGCTCTCGCGATACGTCAGCTGGGCAAACGCCATCGCCCGGTATTGCTCGCCGCAGCTCAGCGACCGGACACGGATGTCGCCGTCATAGCGGGTGACCAACCGGGTGAAGGTGCTCCACGGCACGAAATCCATCAGCTGGGCGAACAGCGTCTTGCCGACATTCATGCGCACCTCCCGGTAACGCTGTTCGAGAAAATGCCCATTCTACAGGCTTTGTCGCAAGATCAGCCCACATCTGAAGATCAGGAGGTCGGTAACCAGTTGAATCTGTTCACGAGTTAGCCGGACACTAGTGTGTCAAGGTCATGAAACATTGTCTATCCCAACTACGTTAAGCTTGCCCAGCTCGGCTAATAGCTGCCTTGCTCAAACCCGTCCACCAAACACAATCAGTTCCGCACGGTTGTTTAGGTCGGGTCCACCACTTTCACGCTCTCAGGCGGCCGGTGCTACGCCAACGCTGCCACAACATAATGGTGGCCGGCAGGAATACCAAGTCGCCCACCAGCGATGCCATTAGCGTCACTGCGCAGACCCGTCCGAACAATCGCAACGACGGCAAATCCGAGAAGATTGTGACGCCGAGGCCGAGCACCAGCACGGTTGTCGTCAGGATGATCGCCGGGCCGACCAACACACGAGCACGGCGGATAGCTAGCGCAGGGTCTTCGCCGGGCCGCTCTTCGAGCCTGAGGCGGTTGAGAAAGTGAATGAGACTGTCGATGCCGAGGCCGAAAATCACGACAAGTGCGACGACACTGGCAAACTCCAACCCCTCGCCAAACAGCGCCAGCAGCGCCCCAGACGCCACCACTGGAAACAGGCCCGGCAGCAGGCTGAGCCCCATCACCGCCGCTGAGCGGAACGCTAGGCCCAGCAATAGCGACACAAACAGTACCTCGGCGAACAAGGAGGTCTTGAGCTGGCCGATCATGCCCGCACTGGAGCGGGCGGCGATGGCGGGCAGGCCCGTCACGGCGATTTCAAATGCCGGATTGGCTTTGCGCAGCGGTTCCAAGGCCTTGTCGACCTTTTCGACCAGCGGCAAAATCCGGCTGGAGTCGATGTCCGGCAAACGCCCGGTCACCAGCACCGCATTCTGTTTCGCGTCGATGAACCGTCGCGTCAGATGCTCAGGCAGATAGCCGACGTATTTCTTGACGGTTTCCGGCGATGCATCACCCGCGTCAGCCAGCCAGCGCCGCAAGCTCTCCAGCGACCAGACGTTACCAACGCCCGCTGACGTTTCGAGGGCTTCGTGCGCCTTGGCGATGATATTGAGCACGGACGGGTCGTACATCGACCTCCCGTCTTTCCATTCGATCATGATGTGAGCGGGATTGCCGCCCGTCAGTTTCTTGTCGAGGCTGGCCGTGGCCGATAGCGCCTGTTCCCGATCCGGCACCTGATCTGCCAGTCGATACTTCGGCTTCAACCCAATGTAGGCGATGCTAAACACGACAAACAACGTCAGGCCGAGGCCCGAAAAGAACACCGGCTGCTTGACGACTCGGTCCACAATCGTGCCGACGATTTGGCCGAGCTTGTCCATCGCCCCATCGGACGACGTGCGGTCGCTCAGACGTTTGTCCTCCTTGATCAGGAACAAGCCCAGCACTGGAAGTGCCGCAATCACCACGATGTACGACACGATCACCGACAGCGCCCCGGCAATGCCGAACGTGCGGATCAGTCCCGAATCCGAAAACGTCAGCACGAGGAACGACAATAGCGCTGTACCATGCGCCAGCACGCAGGCGGGACCGACGACGTTGACGCCGAACTTCAGCGCTTGCAGCGGCGTATCGCCGTGACGGAGCCGGTCGCGGATTGCCGACGTCATCTGCATGCTATCGGCGAACCCCATTACCATGATCAGGGGCGTCATCACGTTCAGGAACAGGTTCAACTTGAACCCGAGCCAACCGAGAATGCCGAGCGACCAGATCACCGCCAGCATCGGCGGCACAACGGCCATCAGCATGAACGAGAAGCGCCGGAAGAAGATGATCGCCACGGCAGCACCGAGCAGAAAGCCGAGGCCGTTGTAGACGAGGCGATCCCGTTCAACGGCGTTGCGGATCTCGAGTTGCATCACCGGCGCGCCGGTGAATTTGACCCTCAAGCCGGAATCCTTGAACGCGTCTTCCGCAGTTTTGCGGATGCTGCCGAGCACCGCCGTCGCGCCCATGGTCGCCAGCGCTTTGCGGTCGAGCGACAGCACGATCAGCGCCAGCTGGCCGTCCTCCGACAGGAACTTGCCCTTGACGATGTCATTGGTGCGCAGCGCCTTGATCACATCGGCGAGTGCCGCGCCTTCCGGCAGGTCATCGGGCACGATGGGGGCTGCGTAGCCTGTTGCATCCGGCTTGCCTCGCGCTGACAGCATCGAGATCAACCCATCGACACCATCGGCCAGCTGCAGTTCAATCACGGCCTTGGCGAACGCACCCAGCGCCTTAGGGCCGAGCAGATCCTTGCCCTCGACGACCGCTAGAACGTCATACTCGTTCGAGGGAAACCGCTTGTCGATCTCCTCGTATTGGCGGAATTCCTTGGTGTTGGTGCGGAATAGCTCCGACAGGCTGTCGTCAACCCGCAACTTGCCGATGCCCACGATTGCAACCAGCGTGAACAGCGCCAGTACCACGGCTGTCAGCCAAGCCGAGTTGAGGGCTTTTAATCCCAGCCGTTCGAATCCAAAACCAAGATTGCCGAGATGCGCGTTCGCGCCGTCCGAGGCCCCGTGACCTGCAGCGTCCCGATGAATGTTCCGATCGGAATGCGGCTCTGGTCCCACAGTCTTGGTCTGCGGCCCGCTCGGTTGCCCGCTATACTTCTTGTCACCTGACGCCATTAGCGGATCCGAACCTATCATCTGCTAGCGAAGAAACTGTTATCCCTAGTCATCATCCTACTTCGCACCAACCGTGCCATCATAGCCTTTGGTCGGCAAGCAATTTGGCTCGTTATAATTGCTGACGCGAGCGCAAACCTGCCGTATAGCGTCAATCATCACCGATGCTGTAAGTTGCCGATATGGAGATGATCCTTGGCTGACAAAACCCTCGACGCACGTGGTTTGACCTGCCCGCTGCCGATCCTCAAAGCCAAGAAGGCGCTGACCGAAGTGCCCATGGGCGGCACACTCGAAGTGCTCGCGACCGATCCGGGCGCGGTGGAGGACTTCCAGGCGTTCTGCCGCTCAACCGGCAATACTCTAGTAGAGCAGACTGAGGCCGCTGGCGTCTATCGCTCGCTGATCAAACGCAACGTCTAACCCGGCGCCGGTCACTTGGTCCGCCGGAACACAGCGACAACCTCGACGTGCGCCGAATAGAGGAACTGATCAATAGGCGTCAAAGCCCCCAGCTTGTAGCCACCTGCAATGAGAATTTCGGCATCCCGCGCCAGTGTCACGGGATTACAGCTCACCGCCACCACCACAGGCACTTTCGATTTGGCGAGCCATTCCGCCTGGGTGCTGGCGCCTGCACGTGGCGGATCGAACACGGCCGCATCGAACTCGTCGAGTTCCTTGCGGGCCAGCGGTTCGCGCATGAGATCGCGCAGTTTGGTCGTGATCGGACGCAACCCCTGTGCGTTCTTGGTCGCATCCACGAGGGCGGCCAGTGCTTCCTTATCGCTATCGACCGCCAGCACTTGCTTAGCCGTCACCGCCAGCGGCAGCGTAAACGTGCCGAGGCCCGAGAACAGGTCCACCACCCGTTTGGCGCGGCCAACGGCGGCCGTCACCAGCGACACCATATGCGCCTCGGCTTCTGGTACCGCCTGCAGGAACACCGACGGCGGTGGCGTCACGTTGGCCAGCCCAATCGACAGCAACGGCGCACCTTGTGAGGCAAGCAGCTGACCGTCGAGTGTCAGGTGAGCCAGACCGGCGATTTGTGCTGTGCGCGCCACTTTATGCCGGGCATCAACGTCGAGATCGTCCCGTCCACCGACGATGGCGACGCTGAGGCCGGTATCGCAGGCCGTCACGGTAATGCGTCCCTCGCCGCGACGGCTCAGCACCAGGGTGGCCACTTCACGAATGGCGGGCAAGGCTTTGACGATGGCGGGCGTCAGCACCGCACACTCTGCCAAATCGATCAGCGTATGATTGCCACGCCCGTGAAAGCCGAGCAGCACGCTGGCATCTGCGCCGCTGCCCACCCGTGTTGCCGTCAGCACGGCTCGGCGGCGGGAATGCGGGGCGACCAGCCGCAACGGCTGAATATCAGCCACGATGCCTCGCTGACGGAACGCCTGGGTCACGAGCCCGTGCTTCCAAGCCACATAGATGTCCGGCGGCATATGCTGGGCGACGCACCCCCCGCATTGGGTAAAGTGCTGGCACACCGCAGGCTGGTGCCCCTTGGCCTCGACAATGTCGACCCGCTTGCCGGTCACGCGGATGCGATCCCCTGCCAGTGCAAACGGCACGTAGATCGGGCCGCCTGCGCCTTGCGCGATGCCATCGCCCTCGCCGCCAAGCCGGTCGATCACCAGCTCTTGTGTTGCATCAGCTATCATCGCGCACTGCCCCGATCAAATATTCCTGGTTGCCGCTTTTACCCGGCAACGATGTCGCGCGCGTTGCGATCACGCGCCAACCCGGCTGTTCCGCAATCCACGCCTCAACGGAACGCAAAGCCGCGAGCCCGCCGTCCGGGTCTTTCACCAGCCCGGCCTTGCTGATGCTGTCCTTACTGTCCTGCTCAAACTGCGGTTTGACCAGCGCCACCAGCCAACCGCCCGGCTGCACCAGCGCCATCGGCACCGGCAGAACCTTGCGCAACGAGATAAAGCTGACGTCGACCACCATCGCGGTAATCGGCTCTGGAACCTCGGCACTGTTCAGCATCCGCGCGTCGGTGCCGCTGTGATCGATGACGCGGGGGTCTTCCTTGAGACTGGCATGCAACTGGTCGCGGCCGACATCGACGGCATGCACCAAGGCGGCCCCGCGTTGCAGCAACACCTCCGTAAAGCCACCCGTTGACGCCCCAATATCGAGCGCGTGGCGGCCTGTACATTCGAACTTGAACAGGTCTAGCGCATCGATCAGCTTCTGCGCACTGCGGGCGACGTGGGCGTTCGCTGCCGCATCAACATCGATGGTTGCGGTTTCCAGCACCATCTGCGCTGGCTTCACCGCAGGCTGGCCGTCAACGCGCACCGCTTGCCGCGCAACCAAGTCACGAGCCCGCGAACGCGTCGCTGCGAGCCCTTTTGCCACGAGCAGTTGGTCTAATCGTTGACGCATACATATTTCCCAAGTCAGACAGTTATGTTATTTCCATGCTGCTAGTCAGCCACTCTGGCGCAATAGACTGGTCAATAATCGTAACAACTGAGGAAATCCCAGATGCGTCGTTCACTCGTTCTCTCCGCCTTGTTCGCCACATCAGCCGCCGTCTTCGGCTTGTCAGCAGTCGCCCAGGATTTCCGCCAGCCCGCGCCGACGACTGCCAAAGTGTACTTCATCGAGCCCAAAGATGGTGCCGAAATCACCGGTCCGGTGACCGTCAAGTTCGGCCTGTCGGGTATGGGCGTGGCTCCGGCAGGCGTCGAAAAGAAAGACACCGGCCATCACCACCTGCTGATCAACCAGAAACTCGCGGACGGCATGGCCGCCATTCCCGCCGACGAGAAGCACAAGCATTTTGGGCTGGGCCAGACAGAGACGACTGTGACTCTGCCAGCCGGCAAGCACACTCTACAGTTGTTCCTCGGCGATCATCAGCACATCCCGCACAACCCACCAGTGCAGTCGGACGTGATCACGATCACCGTGAAGTAACCCTCCGCGCTGATATCGCAAGCAAAATCGCGCGCAAGGTAGGCTCCTTGCGCGCGATTCTTATTTCTGTCTTTGGCTGACTGGAATCAGGCGGCCAAATCTTGGTTGGTCAACTTGGACAAAAACATCTGGCGGTTGAATGGCTTCATCAACACGTCTGTCGCCCCCGCCGTGATTGCCTTGGCAATCACCGCCGGGTCATTTTCCGTCGTGCAGTAGAGAATTCGCGTCAACTTGCTTTCGTCGAGCAGCGGCTGCACTTGCGCCAAGAATTCAAGAGCATTGCAGGCCTGCACCTGCCAATCGAGCAGGATCAGATCGGGCGCGCCCCGCTTCACAACCTCAAGCGCCGTTTTACCATTAGATGCTTCGATGACGAGATAGTTCTCCTCCTCTAGGAGGTGCTTAGCAATCTTGCGAATGACGTCGGACTGGTCGACCAGTAGACAGAATTTCATGGGATCATCCCTCAGGCTTCGCTCAATTCAGTGAATCTGCGAAACTGTGAGGTAAAACCTCTAACGGTTGGTTAACCCCCACTACTCCCGCACTCTCATACCGTCGCGCCAATCCGATGACTCTTTCAGTTTTTCTCCTCCTCCCCCTTGAGGGGGGAGGACAGCGCGGCTCGATTTTCGTACTTCACGAAAATCGA
>JAYSVA010000351.1:0-6985 GCA_043718785.1 Hyphomicrobiaceae bacterium | reverse complement strand
GCTTCGCCAAGAGCGGCGCGGGCGAGTACTGTTTCACGATGTTCGTGGTGGTCGCCATCGCGCTGGTGGCGTCATGGATCGTCGCGGTGCTGTTCACGCCACTAACCGGTGTCTACATCCTGCCGGATAAGATCAAGGCGCACACAGACGGGTACAGCAGCTCGGGCTTTTCGGTCTGGTTCCACAGCACGCTGGATCGGGCGCTGCGTTGGAAGTATGCGGTGCTTGGCGCAACAGCTGGGCTGTTCGCGCTGTCGCTTGCCGCCATGGGGCTGGTGCAACAGCAGTTCTTCCCCGCCTCCGACCGGCCGGAGCTGCTGATCAATTTGACCCTGCCGCAGAGCTCATCGCTGCAGGCGACGGCGCAAACTGTTGACGCTGTCGAAGCGCTGCTCAAAGCCGATCCCGATGTCGCGCATTGGAGTTTCTATGTCGGCCAAGGTGCAGTGCGGTTCTACTTGCCGCTCGACGCGCAGCTGGCCAACGATTTCTTCGCCCAGGCTGTGGTGGTCACCAAAGGCTTTAAGCAGCGCCCAGCGGTACAGGCGCGCTTGGAAACGGCGTTCAACAACGGCTTCGAGAACGTGATGGCGCGGGTTAGTCCGCTGGAACTTGGCCCGCCAGTCGGTTGGCCGCTCAAATTCCGGGTCAGCGGACCCGATCCGATCAAGACGCGGGAGCTGGCGCTGTCGTTCGCGCAGGTTCTCGGCGGCAATGTGAATACCCGCAACATAAACTACGACTGGAACGAGCCAGCAAAAGCGATCAAGGTGGAAGTTGACCAGGATCGCGCCCGCAGCCTCGGCATCACCTCGCAAGCGCTGGCGAACAACATCAATGCAGTCCTGTCCGGCGTCACCGTCACGCAATTGCGCGACGCGACCTACCTCATCGACATCGTCGCCCGCGCCGTACCGAGCGAACGCGCGCAACTGGAAACGCTGCGCAATCTGCGGTTTGACGGCACGGCTGGACGCAATATCCCGTTGGCCCAGATTGCGACGCTGTCCTACGTCCAGGAGCCGCCGTTGATCTGGCGGCGGCAACGCCTGCCGACGGTCACCGTCCAGGCTGACGTGGTGCCGGGCACGCAGGCGACCACCGTGGTCAAGCAGCTGGCTCCGGCTATGGCGGCGTTTCGCGCGACGCTGCCGCTGGGCTATGCCGTGGTGACGGGCGGGACCATCGAGGATAGCGCCAAAGCTCAGGCTAGCATCTTCGTGGTCTTTCCGATCGTCCTGCTGCTGATGGCGACCATTCTGATGGTGCAGCTGATGAACTTCCAGCGGCTGGCAATGGTGCTGCTGACCGCACCGCTCGCGATCATTGGTGTGGCGCTCGCCCTGCTGGTGTCGCGCGCACCGATGGGTTTCGTCGCGATCCTCGGCATCATCTCGCTGATCGGCATGGTCATCCGCAACTCGGTCATCCTGATCGTCCAGGTTGATCAGCAAATCGCTGAAGGACAGGAGCCTTGGAACGCCGTCATCTCCGCCACCGAACACCGCCTGCGCCCGATCCTGCTGACCGCCGCCGCCGCCATTCTCGGCATGATCCCGATCGCGCCCACGGTGTTCTGGGGGCCAATGGCCTACGCCGTCATGGGCGGCCTAGCCGTCGCGACCTTGCTCACCCTTGTGTTCCTGCCCGCGCTCTACGTGGCGTGGTTCCGGATTAAGCCACCGGCGTCGGCCGTGTCGGATGGAAGTGCCACGACATAGGCGGAGTAGAACAGGGTATGCCAACGTATGAAACGCCAAGACGGCCTGTTTTACGCAGGCATAAGACCATGCGCCGAAAACAGTAATTGTGGAACTGGCATGCTCCCGCAACCAATACGATTAGCACGGCGCAAGACCGGGTTCCTTGCCGCCGTTGTTGCTACAGCAGGCTCCGATACCCCGCCGACCCGTCACTGACCCTACATTCTGGAGCTGTAGCTGCGCCATCTGCCGGCAGAAATGGGGTGGTAATTGTAATCATCAATCACTTGAGAACGGTCGAAACGCTCCTGACTGCCTGCAGAAAATCCTGCCTCACTAAACCAAGATGTCGTTAGAGCTTATTTCGAAGGGCGGGGACCCGTAGCCTAACCGCGTTTTCATCATCCGACCGTAGCGAGATCTACACGTTACCCGTGGGGAGTTCCAGGCGACAGGTTTGCCGTTCGGCCAGTTTGTTGGGCGAACGGCAAATCTGGGGGGAGGTTATCTCTGGTTCCTGTTGTCACGCCAGCGACGATCTCGAGAGTTCCACCAATCTGATCGACCGTCTCGAATGGTCCAGCCCCAATACCGGCCTATCGGTCGAGACTCGCAGGAGATCCGTTCGCCGCGCGTGTGATAGTGCCAACCGGCAGGACCACGTGAGCATGATCGGTGATTACCGTTAGCCAACTCGAAGATTGGAGTGTTTCCAGCTCCTTTTGAGCTTTGTTCGACGACCGGCAATGCCATCGCTGTGCCTGCGGAGCACAGTGCAATCGCGGCAACAGCGACGAGGTTCGTTGTTCGCATAGTTGTACACATCCTTCTCTGCTTCTATCTGCAGGTGGAGAACGCCGCGCTCGATCCTTGGTTCCCGGTCTTTGTAAATCGTTGATGTCTAATGCGGATACACAAGCGACGATTGCCCAGGATAACTTTGACGGTGACGCGTTGCGGTAAGCGACCATCTGGAATGAGCCAAGCTGTGCAGCAAAGCCAATCTGGCATTCACCCACTACGTCTGAGCAACTTTCGTCTCGCGCCGCTCCTGCACTCCGCTCCGCCAACGCGGTTTGAGATATTCAAGAAACACAAGCGCGACCGCGCCAGCGCCAAGCGTCACCAGGATATCGTCCAGGTGCAGTGGCCCAAAGCGGAAGAGGTCGCGGGCAACCGGCCATAGCAGTGTCAAAGCCAACATCATAACGACAGCGACAAGGACCCAGACGAGGGCTGGGTTTGGCCGCCGGAGTGCAACGAGGAGCGACGCGCTGAAGGATCGGTTGATCAACGTCAGGCTAACGACCGTCATGACTAGAGAAAAGAATACCAGCGCCCGCATTTCGGTTTCCGGCATCCCTCGCTTGATCGCCACAATATAGATTGCAGCGACCAGCACGAATGCAACTGCGCCTTGCACCAGGCTCCAGCCGATCAAATGATTGGCGAACAAAGGCTCCTCGGGGTTGCGTGGCGGGCGCCGCATCACGTCATCCTCTTCCGTCTCCGCTTCGAAAACGAGCGAGCAGATGGGATCAATCACCATCTCCAAGAATGCGATGTGCATCGGGCTGAATATGATCGGCAAGCCGAACAGGAGCGGCAGCAACGCCAGGCCAGCGATGGGGACGTGGACGGCGAAAATGAAGCCGATTGCCTTTTGCAGGTTATCGTAGATGCGTCGGCCGAGCAGGATGGCTTTAGCGATCGACCCGAAATCGTCGTCGAGCAGCACGATGGACGACGCCTCGCGGGCGACGTCGGTGCCCCGGCCGCCCATGGCAATCCCGATGTGTGCCGCCTTGAGCGACGGGGCATCATTGACCCCGTCTCCTGTCATCGCCACGACTTCACCGTTCGCCTTAAGGGCGTTGACGATCCGGAGTTTCTGCTCGGGCAAGATCCGCGCGAATACGCCCGCCGTGCGCACACGCACGGCCAGTTCCGCCTCGCTCAGTTGCTCAAGCCCTGTCCCCGACACCACATCCGAGGCGTCGATACCCGCTTGGAGCGCGATGGCTTTGGCAGTTGCGGGATAGTCACCGGTGATCATGATGACCCGAATGCCGGCCGACCGGCAATCATCGACCGCCGTCGGCACACTCGGCCGGATCGGATCGGCAAGGCCGACGAGGCCTAAGAACTCGAACGCAAAATCATGCTGCGACTCTGGCCAATCGCCGCCCTGATGCGGGGCGCGGGCGACGCCTAAGACGCGGAGCCCCTCTGCCGCCATCGCTTCAACTGATTTGGTTACCGCGTCGAGATCCTCGCTGCTGAGGTGGCAAAGCCCGGCGATGGCCTCAGGCGCGCCCTTGGCCGCCACGACAAAGGCTGTCCCGTCGCCGTCTTGCCAGACGTGCGACATGGCCAGGAGTTCAGGACGAAGACCATAGGTGTGTGCGATTTTCCACCCGGGGCCGCGCAAACCTTGGTCCGCCGTCAACGTAGTTCGACCCAAATTATGAAAAGCCTTATCCATGGGATCGAAGGGCTCGGGAGCGCTGGCGAGCAAGCCGAATTCGATCAACTGATGAAAGCCGTCAGGTATTGTCTCGCCAACGTCTCCGGTCACCTTGAGGATCTCACCGCCCGTCGGACGCAGCTCGGCAACCGTCATGCGGTTCTGCGTCAGGGTGCCGGTCTTGTCTGTGCATAGCACGGTCGCGGAGCCAAGGGTTTCAATCGCCGAAGCGCGGCGCGTCAACACGCGCGCCTGCGAGATGCGCCAGGCGCCCATGGCCATGAACACCGCGAGCACAATCGGCAGCTCTTCCGGTAGCATCGACATGCCGAGCGCGATTCCCGCGAGCACAGCGTCAAGCCAACCGCCACGCAACGTCCCGTATAGCAGCACAGCCAGTATGCTGACCGGCGCACCAACCATAAGGCACAACCGGACAAGCCGCCGCGTTTGCGCCCGGAGCCGTGGCGGCTCCGATTCCAGCGTGCTCAGCGACTGCCCGATTTTGCCGATCTCGCTTTGGATGCCTGTTGCTGAGACTTCACCGATGCCATTGCCCCGCACAACCAACGACCCCGAAAACACGTACGGGACATCATCGCCGCCGGGCCGGAGGGATTCTAACGGCTGAGCGATCTCCGCCGCCACCTTGCGAACGGGAACGGACTCGCCTGTCAACAGGGATTCGTCGGTCTGCAAATCGGTGCTTTGAACCAACCTTGCATCTGCCGGGACGCGGTCGCCTTCATTGAGGACTATGAGATCGCCGCGCACGACATCACGGCCGGCGTTACGTTTGCGCTCGCCGTCCCGTATGACCTGCGCGCGTGGGCTGGACAGGTCGCGAAGTGCTTCCAGCACGCGTTCGGTCCGGCTCTCTTGCACGACCGTGATGACAACCGACAGGGTGGCGAAGCCGAGGAGGACTAATGCTTCCTTCAGGTCGCCGAAAATCAGATAAATCAGACCGCCGCCGAGGAGAAGAATCAACATCGGTTCGCGCAAGACTTCCAACACGATGCGCAGTGGCGTGCGCTGATCGCCTCGAGGAAGTTCATTGAACCCCTCCGACTTTAATCTGCTCTGGGCATCCGCATCAGTGAGCCCAAGATGCGCAATCGATGTCGTGGAATCGTCCGGAACCCGACTGTTTGCGGGACCGCTTGAACTAACAAGCATTGCTGCACCGACCATGACCATCGACTCCTCTACGCGGCGATTGCCCGTCACGGCGCGATACCCCGGGTAGGCAAGCAGGATGAGTAACGTGACGAATAGTGGTAGCCCCGGAAACTACTCAGACCGGCTCAAGTTCGCGCGCGGCATCATGGTTGATCGGTTGCTCATGTCGACGGCTCCCATTTCCAGTTGCGGATTTCCGGCATGTCCTCGCCATGCACGTCGACATAGCTTTTGTGGGCGGCGAGCTTCGCACGGAAGGCCGTCTTGTCCGTTCTTCCCTGACGGCCTGATGCAGGCACGGCTTCGATCACAGACAGTGCCAGATGGAAGCGATCTAGCTCGTTCATGACGACGAGGTCGAATGGTGTCGTGGTGGTTCCTTCATCCCGGTAGCCGTGCACAATCAGATTTCTCTGGTTGGTGCGGCGGTACGTGAGGCGATGCACAAGACCGGGATAGCCGTGGAATGCGAAGATGATCGGTTTGTCGCGCGTGAACAGCGCGTCGAAATCAGTATCCGTCAATGCGTGCGGATGCTCCCCCTGCAACTGCAATTTCATCAGATCGACAACATTGATCACTCGGATTTTGAGGTTGGGGAGGTGCGTCTCCAGGAGTTGTACGGCTGCGAGGCATTCGACCGTCGGAACATCGCCGCAGCAGGCCATGACGACATCCGGTTCGTCGTCGAACGCGCGGCTGGCCCACGACCAAATTCCTATGCCAGCTGTACAATGCGCGACTGCCGCCTCGATTGCCAGCCACTGCGGTGCCGGGTGCTTGCCGACGATAATGACGTTGACGTAGTCGCGGCTGCGCAAGCAGTGATCCGTGACCGAGAGCAATGTATTGGCGTCCGGGGGTAGATAAACGCGGACAACATCGGCCGTTTTCGTCACGACGTGATCAATGAAGCCCGGATCCTGATGGCTGAACCCGTTGTGATCCTGCCGCCAGACGTGAGAGGTGAGCAAATAGTTGAGCGAGGCCACCGGCCGCCGCCATGGGATACGGCGTGAGGTCTTCAGCCACTTCACGTGCTGGTTGAACATCGAACCGACGATATGGATGAAAGCTTCGTAGCACGGGAAGAACCCGTGTCGGCCTGTGAGGAGATAGCCTTCCAGCCACCCCTGGCACTGATGCTCGCTCAATATCTCCATAACGCGCCCGGTTGGCGAAACATGGTCGTCGCTCGCGAGCACCTCGGCAGTTGAGCACCGGTCCGTAACGTCGAATACCGGATCCCAGCGGTTCGACGTGGTCTCGTCAGGGCAGAAGATGCGGAAATTGTCGGGGTTCAGCCTGACAACCTCGCGGATAAATTGCCCTTGGACGCGGGTTGCCTCGGCTGTCGGGGCTCCGGGCGCTGGTATTGTGACGGCGCCAGCGCGGAAATCCGGCAACACGAGGTCAACCAACTGCTCGCCGCCGTTCGCATGCGGATTGGCACTCATGCGCCGCTCGCCTTTAGGCGCCAGCGATGCCAGCTCGGGACGCAGGCGGCCGTTTTCGTCAAACAGCTCGTCGGCACGATAGCCCGTCAACCAGTCTGAAAGGATCTCAAGGTGGCCCGGATGGCTCATGACACCCATCGGAACCTGATGCGAGCGGAACGACCCTTCAGTGGTCT
>JAYSVA010000036.1:0-2154 GCA_043718785.1 Hyphomicrobiaceae bacterium | reverse complement strand
CCGCTGGTGTCGATGAACGCCTCTACCGCACCGGTGATCTTGCGCGTCTCAATAGCAACGGAGACCTCGAATTTCTTGGTCGTGCTGACGATCAGGTGAAGATCCGTGGTTTCCGCATCGAACCTGGAGAAATCGAAGTCGTCCTCGCCCGGCATGAGGCCGTAGCCGAAGCCGCCGTAGTCGCTCGCGAGTTTGCTCCCGGTGATCTCCGTCTGATCGGTTACGTCGTGGCACGTCCAGGCGCTCATCCGACTCCAGCCATCCTACGCGCATGGTGCGCCGCGACGTTAGCGGACTATCAGGTGCCCTCTGCGGTGGCGGTGCTTGAGCGCCTGCCGTTGACTCCCAGCGGCAAGGTGGACCGCCGGGCGCTGCCGGCAGTGGCCATTGACCGCACCCAATTGGCGGCTGCCTATCAAGCGCCGACCACCGATCTGGAACGTCGTCTGGTGGCGGTTTGGTGCGAGTTTTTGCGACAATCAGAGATCGGCCGCGATGACAACTTCTTTGATCTGGGTGGCACGTCATTGCTGCTGACCCAGGTACACGAACGCCTCGGTCGGGAGTTGGGTCGCGAGTTGACCATCACCCTGCTGTTCGAACATCCCACCGTGCGATCCCTGGCCGAAAACCTAGCCTCAGACACCGCGTCGGTGGTCGCGGCAAGCGCCACCGAACGTGGAATACAGCAACGAAACGCTCTGCTTCGTCAGCAACAGCAATTGCGTTCTCGCGCTAATCAGTTCAAACCAGGGCTTCGGTAGCTCGCGCCACAAATGAGCAAATTGCAGAAATGAATAACAGAAATGAATGAACATGAATGAACAGACAAGTGCCCCCGCAGTGGCAATTATTGGCATGGCTGGTCGCTTTCCTGGGGCGACTTCGGTTGCTGAATTGTGGACCAATCTTCTGGCTGGGATCGAGTCCATAACACGATTCGCCCAGGACCAGGTGCGCAATCCAGGTGATGCTGAGCAAGTGAACGCCCGCGGCGTCCTTGCCGGAGCCGATCTCTTCGACGCTGGCTTTTTCGGCATCACGCCGCGTGAAGCGGAACTCATGGACCCCCAGCATCGCTTACTGCTGGAGTGTGCCTGGGAAGCCTTGGAAGACGCGGGCTGCGATCCCCGGCAATACACAGGCGCGATCGGGGTTTACGCCGGCCAAAGTTTCCCGACGTATTTGCTGGCCAATCTCAGCCGTGATCGTTCGTTCCTCGAACGTCTGACCTGCGACTATCAGGTTGGCAGTTACCCAACGGTGCTCGGTAACGACAAAGATTACCTCACCACCCGCATCAGCTATAAACTTGGCCTCAGTGGTCCCAGCATGACGCTCCAGACCGCGTGCTCGACGTCGCTGGTGGCGGTTACGCAAGCGGTCCAGTCGCTGCTGTCCTACCAATGCGACGTGGCCTTGGCCGGTGGCGTGTCGATCACCTTCCCGCAGGAACGCGGCTACCACTTCATGGAAGGCGGCATGGTTTCCGGCGATGGCCACTGCCGCGCCTTCGATGCTGACGCACAGGGCACGGTGTTCGGCAGCGGCGTTGCATTAGTGACGCTCAAGCGCCTGGATGATGCGCTTGCGGACGGCGATCGCATTGTCGCGGTGATCCGCAGTGCGGCGCTCAACAACGATGGCGCGCAAAAAGTTGGTTACATGGCGCCGAGCGTTGAACGTCAGGCCGAGGTCATCGCACTCGCCCACTCCCTCGCTGGCGTCACCGCCGACAGCATCGGTTACGTCGAGGCCCACGGCACCGCGACGCCGCTCGGTGATCCGATCGAGATCGAGGCCCTGACGCGGGCCTTCCGTGCCACTACCGACGCCACGAATTATTGCGCCATTGGTTCGGTGAAGACCAACCTCGGTCATCTAGAAGTCGCCTCGGGCGTCACGGGACTGATCAAAGCTGCGCTTGCCGTCCAACACGGCGTTATTCCGGCCAGCCTGCATTTCCGTCGCCCCAATCCCAAGATCGATTTCACCAAGACGCCCTTCCGCGTGAACGCCACGCGTTCGCCGTGGCCCGCGATCAGCGGACCTCGTCGCGCTGGTGTCAGTTCCTTCGGCGTCGGCGGGACCAATGCCCATGCGGTCATCGAACAACCGCCAACCACGGCGCCTGTCGCCAGCGATACGCCGCAG
>JAYSVA010000350.1:0-3189 GCA_043718785.1 Hyphomicrobiaceae bacterium | reverse complement strand
GGCAGCCCATCAGGAAGGCGTTGCGGAACTGCGCCTCGCAGGCGTCACCATCGGCAAAGTCGCCAAACGGGCCATAGAACGCCTTGATGCCGTTGCGCTGGCAGGCATCAACCATCCGCGCCACCGTGTAGTGCCAGAGATCTTGCTGGTACAACATACGCGCGGCCTTGGGGGCGGCGCTGTCCGGATCGGCCAGCACGCCGTAGCTCGGATGGCCGCCACCAACACGCGTGGTTTTCATGCCGCGCGATGCCGCCAGATCGGCCGGGCCTAAGCTCATGCCGTGCATGCGTGGGCTGGCGCCGGCGATCTCCTCAACGTTCGACACGCCCTCTGCCGTCTCCAAGATCGCGTGGATCAGGATCGGCTTGGTGATACCATGACGGGCCTCCAGCTGGGCCAGCAGCTGGTCGAGGTAGTGCACGTCCCACGGCCCCTCGACCTTCGGCAGCATGATCACATCGAGCTTGTTGCCGACCGCCGCCACGATCTCCATCACGTCGTCGAGGAACCACGGCGAGTTCAGGCAGTTGACGCGGGTCCACAGGCCGGTTGCGCCGAATTCGTGCCCTTTGGCCATCTTGATGAAACCGGCCCGGGCTGCGCCCTTCTGGTCGGCGGCAATCGCGTCCTCGAGATTGCCGAGCACGACGTCGACGTTTTTGATGGTCTCGCCCAGCTTAGCGATGATCTTGTCGTTGTGCGGCGGCACAAAGTGGATCATCCGCTCCAGCTTTACCGGCAGCGCCCGGATCGGCTCCGGCGCGCCGATGGCGAGCGGTTTATAGAACGCGGCAGGCGTGCGGGTGTTGGGCATGGTGGGAGATCCAAGCGATTAGATTGCTACGCCGTTGTGCAGTGCAATATGGATGCCGTCAACCGGACGAGCGATCAGTCCCCGGCGCGGGTGCGCTCTTCGAGGTCTTGTCTGACTTCCTCTGGCGTTGCAAATGCACGAAATGCGCGCTCAGCGAAAATGCTCGTAATGACAAACCCAGCGACGACAACGGCTATTGTCGTTGCCGTGCCGCTGACGGCGCTGATGGCGATGCCTGTCACGATGACGCCGAGGATACCGCAGACTAGTCGGCTCCATTGCGCTTTGCTCATCGAAGCTACTCCATGCTCAGCTCAAACCAGACAAAAAGGGCCGCCCGAGAGCGACCCTTTTCGTGACTAACCGTTGGTTAGGCCGAGATCAGCTTAGTGCTGGCCCCAGACTTCAACGATGGCTTTGCCCTTGCCGATGGCCTTGGCATCGAAGATGCGCGAGCGGTAGAAGGCAAGGATTTCTTTGATCGGCTTGCCGCCATTCTTCAGATCGAGCGGGCCGAACGCAGCGCCTGCTTCAACCTTGGTCTTGATCGGGATGATGTCTTCGGTGCCGTTGACATAAACGACGCGGATTTCGTTCAGCGTAATGGCGCGGTCACGAACGTTGACGCGGATTTTTTTGAACCCACCATCGTTCTTGGCCACTGGAATGACGTCGCGGTCAAAGCCAGCTTTGCCTGAGGTTACGCGGAAGAAGTCAGCGGCCTGTGCGCCGAGCATTACCCAACCGGAGTTGAATTTGCGGCCTTCACCGGTCGGGCTGGTCCAGCCCTCAGCGTATTCACCGAAGACTTCGACGTTGGCCTGTCCACGGAAGTTCGGACGGGCGCGGTAGACCAACTGGATTTCCTTGATGAAGCGGTCGCCCTTGAGGTTGAACCACTTCGTCCGGGTGTTCTGCTTGACGTCGGCAGCAACGGCCAGGGTTTCCGATTCTCCGTTCGCGTAAACAACTTTCATCTCGTTCAAGAAGATGTCGTTGTCGAGCACGCGCAGGCGGATCTTGTCGAACTTGCCGACTTCTGCACCAACGCGGATCACGTCGCGGTCAACGCCGAAGCCGACCGTCTGCGAGCCGAACAGTACGTCACCGCCAGCGGTGACGGTGCCAGGAGCTACGGCCGTTGGCACTGGCGCGGTTGGGGTCGCAGCGATTGGGCCTGTCGAGGGCGCCGGACCTGCCGGTTTTGGGGCAGCTGCAGCAACAGGGGTCTCATCGACCAGGCCCCAGACTTCCAGTGTCGCTTTGGTGGCTGGCTTCCGCGTGAACGAAATCGCTACGCTGTTGACCGCACGGCTACCAGCGCGACCATCAAGCGGGCGTGATTTTTGACCAGCTTCCAAGTTGATGTTGCGCTCTTCGTTGTGCACGGAGTTGTCGCCGTAGACCAGCTTTGACTTGTTGAACGTGACCGTGTCGCCAGCCTTATGCTGGACCCGGACCGCTTTGTATTTTGCGCTGTCCTTGGACAGGTCGATCACTTCGGTGTCAGCCGCTTTGGCATCAACCGTTTTGGTGCCGAGCAGCACCCATTTTTCATTTTGCTGGGCTGAAGCCGTGCCAACAGCGCCAGCTGTTGTCAAAGCGAGGCCCGCAATTACCAGCCTCCGAAACATGTGCATACTCCCTGATTTTCCCGAAGCCCCAAGCTTCAACGCCAAGCTTCCACCAGTTGTCGTAGCGGATAAAAAGTCGGAAAGAAAGGCGGTCATCTGTCGAAAATCAGGCGAAAACATTCACTGTGTGTTCATGTGATCACACTGTGATTTTGATTCGCTCGATAATTCTTAGCGCCAACTGCCGTATTTGTACCACGTTCGCGGCGGTTGCGGTGCCGGGCGGAAGGCTCCAGCATTGGCTCTGGTGTGTGTCGGTGCAACTTGTCGGCTGTTTACTGACGTTACCGTCGATGTGTCAGTAAGAAAAATCCGTGAGACTTTGCGCTTGCGTTCAAAGCGGCAATTTTGCAACGCTGCGCAAAATTCGCGACTACTCAACCCGTTCACGCGACCCACTCGAAAGACCCTCTGCATGTCCACCAAAGTTCCCGCTGCTGGTGCTGCCGCCCGTCCGCTGCCCGCCACCATCGAAACGGTTATCGCGGTGCTGCAGCAGCGCTTTGGCGACCGCGTCCAAACCGGCGAGGCGATCCGCCAGCAACACGCCCACACCTTGACTTGGCTGGCCAATCAGCCGCCGGATGTCGTGGTGTTCGTGCGCACCACGGAGGAAGTCGCCACCGTCGTGCAGATCGCGGGCGAACACAAAGTGCCACTGATCCCGTTCGGCGCGGGCACCTCGCTCGAAGGCCACACCAACGCCCCGCGCGGTGGCATCTCCCTCGACATGACCGC
>JAYSVA010000349.1:0-3195 GCA_043718785.1 Hyphomicrobiaceae bacterium | reverse complement strand
CTAGCGCCACGCCGAGCTGCCCGGCGAAGTGATCGTAGCAGGTTCGGGCGGCGCGCAATCCGGCATCACGCGGGCCGGTATGCACGTGCCGTCGCGGTGGCTGCAGCTCGGTCGCCACCAGCATGATGCCCTCCAGCATCGCCGCGACCGAGGGCGTCGCCAGCCGGTGATAGCGGTGCCGCCCTTGCTGCTCCACGCCCAGCAAACCCGCCGTCACCATCCGGCTGAGATGGCCGCTGGCGGTCTGGGCGGTAATGCCTGCAACCGCCGCCAACTCTGATGCGGTCAGCGCCCGCCCGTCCATCAGCGCGTGCAACATGGCTGCCCGTGCCGGGTCGCCAGCCAGCGCGGCAATCTCGGCGAAACTCGCGGTCGTCATGGATCGGGACATATCGGGCCTCCTCGCCAATGCCGACAGCATACGCCGCGCGCCGCTATTATGGTTCGGCCGTGACCGTAGCATGAGCAGACAGAACAGACCGAATGTGCCATCCGTGACGCTGCGAGCGAGGACGGGCCATGACGACAGGAACGATCAAAACCAAGTTTTATGGCTGGCGCGTTGTCAGCGCTGCGTTTGTGTTGGCGGTGTTTGGCTGGGGCCTCGGCTTCTACGGCCCGCCGGTTTATCTGCATGCGGTCAAGGAAGCCCGGGGCTGGTCGCTGGCGCTGGTGTCCACCGCCGTCACTGTGCACTTTCTGGCCGGGGCCGCCGTCGTCGCCAACCTGCCGTCGCTGTATCGGCGCTTCGGCTTAACGCGCGTCACCAAGGGCGGCGCAGTAGCACTCGGGCTCGGCATTGTCGGCTGGGCCAGCGCGGTTGAGCCCTGGCAGCTGTTCGCCGCGACGTTGCTCAGCGGCGGTGGCTGGGTGACCTGTGGGGCTGCCGCCCTGAACGCTATCATCGCCCCGTGGTTTGTCCGCACACGACCAGCGGCACTCGCCATGGCCTACAACGGGGCAAGCGTTGGCGGTGTGCTGTTCTCGCCGTTGTGGGTTGCCGCCATCGGCTGGCTCGGCTTTCCGCTAGCGGCAGCAGTGATCGCCGTCGTTATGATCATCACAGTCTGGGTGCTGGCGGACCTAATGTTCGCCAAAACACCCGAAAACATGGGCCTGCAGCCCGATGGCGATGCCGTTGGCGCGCCGACGGTGTCCATCACGTCACCGCTGGCCACGCCGTTACCCGGACGGATGCTCTGGCGCGATCTCCGCTTCATTACGTTGGCGCTGGCAATGGCGATTAATCTGTTCGCGCAGATTGGCCTACTGGCGCATCTGTTCTCGCTGCTGGTGCCAGCGCTTGGCGCGCAAGCCGCTGGCCTCGCCATGGGTGGCGCAACCGCTGCGGCGATTGCCGGACGCACACTGGTCGGATGGCTGATGCCGGTCGGCACCGACCGACGCTTGGTCGTCTCGATCAGCATCGCGGTTCAGATCGTCGGTGTTGTGGCGTTTCTGCTGGCGGGCGGCACCAACGTGCCGCTGCTGCTGCTCGGCGTCGTGCTGTTTGGTGCTGGGATTGGCAACGGCACGTCAATGCCGCCACTAATCGCCCAGGTTGAGTTCGTCAAAGATGACGTCGCTCGCGTCGTACCGTTGATCGTCGCCATGGGGCAGGCTACTTACGCGTTTGCCCCAGCCGTGTTCGGCATCGTTCGGGAACTCACGACGGCACCCGGCCAACTGCCAGACGCCGCGCCTCACCTGTTTATCACCGCAGCCGCGATCCAGCTGCTATCGATCATGATTTTCCTGCTCGGACGGCAAACCCGCAGTTAGCGGCGGCGCCCATCGGTTTTGGGCGACAAGGCCGCGCGGGCCCAGTCCGGATATGCCTTATAATTACCGCCGGGATCGAGCGCATTGGCCCGCACGCAATCAGGCCCGCAGGCCCGGCGGTAGACCTTGCCGCGATACTTGTAGCCGTCACGAGCGGCCTCGGCATCGCCGGGAAGTGCAGCCATACCGGCTGTTGCTCCAGTAACAGCTAATATGAGGGCCAGGGTCGCGCGCATGGTCGTCTCCACCGTTGGGATAGCAAAACCTATCCGAGCGAATATACACGAACTCGGCTCCCAACAACACCGGCGGCCATCAACACCGACGCACGATGCCGTGACAGCAGTTCTGTGGCTCGCGTGTGCGAAATTTTTAGCTTTGCGGCGGAAGCCCGCTTCGTGCCATCTTCCGGCGGACGGACCAACCAGCCAAATTTTACACCATTCCCGAGGGGGAGAACCCGTGGACAAGACCGAGCAGCAAAAAGGCGAGGAAGCACGCCTCCGTATTCAGGCTGCAGTAGGCCAGGTTGTATTGGCGCTATCATCAACGCCGCGCTACCGCCAGCTGCCGTTCAGCGATCTTCAGGCCCTGGTGCTTGATCCACTGCTGCGTGACCGCGTTGCCATCGCCAATGCCCGCCATGAGGACGGCACGCCGATTGTTGGCGGCATTGCAGGTATCGCGTTTTGGGCGAGCGTTTCGCCGGAAGTCGATGCGAAAATCCGCGAACAGGTGGCAGCGGGCGTGTTTCCCGTCCGCTTGAAATCGGAGGAGTGGGCATCCGGCCCGCAGATCTGGCTGCTCGATATTGTCGCGCCGACGCAAAAAGCGGCCTCCAGCGTGCTTGCCAGCTTCAATCAGATCGCCAAGTCCGCCGACGTCCGCTTGCACCCGATGGTGACGCGGCAGGTCGATCCAGAGCTGCTAAAACAAATGAATGTCGTAAAAGGCTGAGGTCAAATCATGGACGGTCCGATCGCCATTGGCCACACCGCCTGCCCGCACGATTGCCCCTCAACCTGCGCGCTTGATGTCGAGCTGCTGCCAGATGGCCGCATCGGCAGGGTACGCGGGTCCAAGGATAACAGCTACACGGACGGCGTGATCTGCGCCAAGGTCGCGCGCTACGCTGAGCGGGTGCATCACCCCGACCGGCTGATGCATCCGCTGCGCCGCGTCGGCCCGAAAGGCTCCGGCAAATTCGAGCGGATCAGCTGGGACGAGGCGCTCGATATCACGGCGGCCGCCATGCTGAAGGCCGAACGTGAGCACGGCTCCGAGAGTGTGTGGCCGTACTATTATGCGGGCACTATGGGCCTCGTCATGCGTGATGGCGTCAACCGGCTCCGTCATGCCAAACGCTATGCCGGCTGGTACTCGACGATCTGCACCACACTGGCCGAAGCCGGA
>JAYSVA010000348.1:0-7023 GCA_043718785.1 Hyphomicrobiaceae bacterium | reverse complement strand
GGTTGAAGCTTGTCGTGGATGGCCGCCTTCGCGGCCATGACGAGAATGTGGAGATTTGGCCTCGCAATAGCTCGGCCAAATCTCCTGCCGATACGAGGTATGCCGTCAAAGATGTGTGAATCCCGTAGCCTTGAGGGGGAGGATGCAAAACCCGCAGGCTCATTGCCAGTTGCCATTTATGCAATCGCCCGGCCTAGCGCTGCTGCAGGAAACGCAGAATGTGAGCAGTGGCGGCACGGGGGTTCTCTTCCGGCGGGGTGTGCCCGCAACCGTCAATCAACTCCAACCGCGCATGTGGCATCATGCGTTCGAGCTGCACGCCGCTGCTGACGGGAACGACCGTATCGTTGCGGCACCACAGCAGCAGGGTTTTTTGCCGGATCGTCGGATAGCGGCGCACTAAGGCCGCAAAGTTCTCGGGCACAATGCGCTGCGCCGTCGTCACCAGGGCGTGGGCTGCACCTGGATCAGCCAACGGTGCCGCATACATCGAGACGTCGTTGGGCGTCAGGTGGGCGAAGGCCCCGTCATCGTTGATCAACGATAATTGGGCCACAATCAGCGGCGGCAGGATCGACAGCGCCAACATCGGTAGCACCGGCTTGCGCAGCAACTGCACCGTCGGCGACAATTCCTGCGGGAACGCTGGTGTGTCCATCAGCACCAGTCGACCGATACGGTCGGGCTGCCCCCGGTTGAAATCGAGCGCCACCGCCATCGCCACAGCACCGCCAAACGAGTGCCCGACAAGGGTGATGCCGCGCAGCCCCCGCTGTTCCAGAAACGACCGTACGTAGGCCGCTTGGTCTAGCGCGGCATAATGCTGATCGTAAGGCTTGTCGGAGCGTCCAAAGCCTTTGAGATCAAGCGCGATGACCCGGTGGTTGCGGGCCAACCCCTCGACCATATAGCGCCAAGTATACCCGGAGCCGCCTAGGCCGTGCAGCAGCAGCAGTGGCGGGCCGGAGCCGAGTTCTTCGGCATACAGCCGCACCGGTGGCAACCCCGGCGGCGCGGCCTCGATCGTATACGTGCTGGGCAAAACCGTGCGCCCTGCAGCCGTAGCCGTCGCGCTGGCCAGAATGCTCGCCACCACCATCAGGCCGATGACAAGCCGCGCGGCGCCGACACAGGGGCGGGCCGCTAGTGCGACACGAAACGGGCGCATGAACAGATCTTGCGGTCGTCGCGTTTGCGCCACCATCCCCATTTCAGCCCCCCTGCCATGACTTGCAGCCCCCAGCGGCCGCACGCGTGGTCGAGGTGTAACGCCGGGAACGTTGCTGTTCACTTAACGCCCGGTTCAGCGCGGGACGATTCTGAGACCAGTCAAGAAATCGGCAACCATATGTAACGGAAAACCATTGGCACATGGTCCGACTCGGCTGCAGATTTACGGTTTTAAAACTTTCCGCTTGTTAAGTGGGCGACAGTTTCGTCGTTTCGCTGATAGTCGGCGTTCAATCAAACAGCCCCATCTCAAGAGGCCCCTATGACTGCGCTTTTCAATACATCACTGCGTCAATGTGTTCGTCAGTATTTTGATGATCGCTGCGGTGGGATCGCCATGATCACCGCCATATTGCTGCCTGTTATTATCACGGGTGGGGGCATCGCCATTGACTACGGTCGCGCCGCTGCAGCCAAAAGCAAGCTTCAGGCCGCCCTTGATATCGCGGTGCTGGCTGGAGCAAGTTACACGGGTGATCCGGCTGCGCTGTCAGGCAGCATCGGCGGACCAAGCACAGACCAGAAGCTGGCAGTTGCCCGCAAAAGCTTTGAGGTTCGACAAGCCCAATATCCATTGCCCCTTACGGCGGTCAATTTTTCCTTCGCCGACGGCAAACTCATCGGCACAGCAGCAGCCAGCGTCGAGACCACCCTAACGCGATTGTTCCACCTTGAGGCCATCGACGTCTCCGGCACATCGTCCGCTGGCGGCGGGTTCATCCGCGAGCCAGCCTGCTTCCTGGCGATGCATCCGACACGCAAGCACACGCTCGAACTGCATGATGCCGTTTCCGTCATCGCCCCCGACTGCAACATTTATGGCAATTCGGATCACATTGATGACGTCGTGGACCCGCATACAGACCAGAACTTCCTGGTTGGCCGGTCGGTCCAAGCCGTTGGCTTTGGGCATCACTTCATCCGCAATGTGACACCGCCACTGGAGCACGCACCGGAAGTCATCACCGATCCGCTGGCCAGTTTGGCGATTCCCGCAGCTGGTGCCTGCTCCGCCACCGCGCTGCAGATTGTCGGTGGATCGCAGACGCTGAACCCTGGCACGTACTGCGGCGGCCTTCGCATCTCGGGCAACGCTACCGTGACCCTGAACCCCGGCATGTACATTATCGCTGGTGGCAACTTCTCAGTGAACAATGCGACGGTCGAAGGCACGGGCGTGACGATGACGTTGGCTGACACGTCTGTCGGGATCGATTGGGAAAACGCCGTGGTCCGGCTCGCCGCACCCAAGACCGGCACGTACGCTGGATTGACGATCATCGGTTCGCGGGCCCCAAAGTCGCACGCGATCAAAAACACCACGGTTGATGTCCACGGCGTTATTTACTTGCTGCAAGGTGATTTTACCTGGGGCAACACGGGTACACCCGTCATCTCAGCCAAATGGACGGCCTGGATTATCGACGGTGTCTCATGGACCGGTGATGGCACCATCCGGATCAATTTCGATCTGGCTGGCAGCGACATCCCCTACCCCGGCAGCCTCCGCGTCATCCCGCGTGCAAGCACGGCACGGCTGATAAACTAAGTAAGCTGCAAGCCCCTATGTGACTTGAAACATAGGGGCATGCAGTGAAGTCCTTTCAATTTTAATCAATCCGTTAAGACCCCTTACATCCTCACCCGCTATAGACAGAGAACTGTAAGTGCGCCCGCGTTCATAGGCAAAAAAAATGTCACTCCATCGGTTCAATGCGTCCCGTCCGCTTACGCTGCACGCAACCACCAGCCATGGCAGCAGCTTTGGCGTCGGCGCGGCGGTTCTGTGCCCTGTGATGAATACGGCGGGCGGTCTGGCGGTCGATTATGACCGCGCCGCCTCCGCCAAGGCCCAACTGCAAGCCATGATGGCCGCCATCGCCCGCCACGACGCGCGATCCGAAGCGGACCACGAGCAAACCACACCGACCGACAATCTCGCCACTGGCAAAAGTGGACGCCCGCTGGCGAACTGACTAGTCACGATTCAACGTGCCTGTTCTTCCAGGGCGGCCCAGTGCGGGCGGCAGCCCTTAAAGGGGGCTGATGTGGCGAGTTTCGGCAGCGCTGATTTCAGGTTGACGCGCGATTCAATGAACGTTGTACAAGGTTGCGTGCAGACGATCACTTCAGTGGCGCTGGCCGCATCGAGCTTGGTCTGACAGAACGTCTGGTCGTTGCGCTGGAACTCGACGTCGAACTCCACCGGCAGACTGCAGTTGTTGCTGATGGTGACGCTGCATTGGCCACCGGCGACTTCAACGGGACCAATGGCTGTTAAACAGCTCGCGCAGTCGATTGCCTCCACCCCGAAAGCGGGGCTACCGCTACCTGAGTTGGTCGTAACCGATACGCGGGTTGCCGGTGGCGTCGGGTTGGCGATGCGGAACGGATCGTTCATGATGCTGGAGCCGGAGCGCTCCTGGTCATCGACCATATCCTCAACGCTGGGGTACTTGGCTGGCGTCCAGGTGTAGACCTTGGTGCCGACAGCGAAGCGGTCGCCAGGTTCCGCGGTTTCGAAATTGAAGCACTCGCCGCTCCAGGGGTTGCGGTAGAACACGGTGCCGCCAACGTAGCAGCTGGGGATCGGCGCGATCCAGCCGACATTATCGTAGGAGCGGCGGTTCCAGACGTAGAATTCGCGGTTCATCCAGCTCGCCCCAAGCAACGTCGGCGCCAGCACAAACAGCGGCAGGCGCGGCCGATTGGCGTTCCTGTGACCCACGATGGACGGCATCACCCGCGCTACCGGCTTAACATGCGGATGGTTCAGGTTGGCGAGCGGCAGCCTGCTGGCGGGGCGTACCGCGCCCGTCGGGCCTTTGTTGGCATTGGCGGCGGCTGGTTTGGCCAAAGCGGCTAATCCCGCACCGATCACCGCCGCGCCGACAATTTTTTTGCCATTCCCTGGGGCCGGACGCGATGTCGGCTCCGGCGGCCGCGCCCCTTTCAGTACCACCAACTGCGGTGAGCCCGCAGGTAACAGATTGCTGCGCGTAGACCGGTCGAACGGCGCTTTTACTGCTACCTTCGAAATCGCTGACGTTTTTTTTAGCGGTTGGATCAACGGCCGCTGATTTTTGGCAATCGCCGTTGGTTTCGGGGCCGTCTGGGGGGGGCGCACGACGGCCGCCGGACGTGCCAGCGGGCGCGCCGTTACCAGGGGTTTCGCGGCAGGTTTCACGACAGTGCGGGCTGCGGGCTTGGCGACCACCTGGGTCGCGCGCCGTTTCTGCTCCGTCGGCGGGGCAGCCAACACCGGTAGCATCGAGCCCAGCAGAAAAACTGAGGTACAGCTCAGCAACGCAACGCGGAACATGACAGCCTCTCGGATCAAGCAGGCGGAAACACGAATAGTTTAGCGGTAAACACGGACGTTTGCCAGTAGGAGCAATAAACACCTGAAAATACAAAAAAAACACACGCTTTCGGTAAACTGAGCAAATCCGACCAGTCGCGCTCCCCGTGCATGTGCCAGCGACGGGTTCGGGAGCCCACCACCGTTATATTTTTGAATTATTCTTCGTCAAAGTTATCCCCGCCCCAAATTGCGGGCGTATAGTAAGCATATCCTCAGATTTTCAGGGGGTTGGACCGTTGTTCAGCCTCCCGTCAGTCAAGCTGAGGTAGACTGGAAGTTCTGGGTTTGTTTGGTTTGAATTGGGGAGTTCGACTGTGCGATGCTGAAATTTGTCCGTTTACTCGTCACCCTACTGCTTGGTGGCCTGGTCGCCGCCGGGGTGTGGAAGGTGTGGCGGGAACCGGCCGCAGTCGCCCAGAATTCCGGCAAGGGCGCTGGCAAACGCGGTGGCGCGGCCGGTGACGGCCCGGTGCCCGTGCGCGCGGTCGCGGCCCTCACCGCCGACGTACCCGTGACCTTGGACGCCGTTGGCACAGCGAAGGCGCTGAACACCGTATCCGTGCAACCGCAAACCAATGGGAAGGTGATCAAGGTCGGCTTCAAGGAAGGCCAGAACGTTGAAAAAGGCCAGGTTTTGGCCGAAATCGACCCGGCACCGCTGCAAGCAACGCTCGATCAGGCGCTGGCCAAGCAGCGCCAAGACGCGGCACAGCTGGCCAATGCGCGGATGGATCTGGAGCGCTTCAACCGGATTCCCGGCACTTTGCCGCAAAAGACCGTCGACACCCAGCGCTCCCTCGTGACGCAGCTGGAAGGGCTGGCCGCCGCCAACAAAGCGACCATCGAGGCGGCACAACTGCAGCTCGCCTACACCAAGATCATCGCCCCAGTTTCTGGGCGCACCGGCTTGCGCCAAATTGACGAAGGCAACATCGTCTCGGCGGCCTCGTCGATTGTGACGATTACCCAGGTCAAGCCGATTGCGGTGCTGTTCAACATGCCGCAGCAGCAGCTCTCCGCCGTCAACAAGGCTGTTGCGCGCGGCGTCGTCAGCGTTGAGGCGCTCGAAGCCGACAACAAAACCGTGATCGATAAGGGCGTGCTGCAGGTCGTCGACAATCAGGTCGACCAGACCACCGGCACGGTGCGCATGAAGGCCGAATTCCCCAATGGCGACCTGCAGCAGTGGCCGGGCCAGTTCGTCAACATCCGGCTGTTGGCGGACACGCTGCGTGGCAGCGTCGTCGTCCCCACCGCCGCCGTCCAGCGCGGGCCGCAGGGCTCGTTCGTCTACGTCGTGGCTGGTGAAGACAGCGTTGCCGTCCGGCCGGTCACCATCGCTCAGCAGGATGATACCCGCGCCGTCATCGCCACCGGACTGAAAGCCGCCGAACAGGTCATCACGACAGGTTTTGCCCGCCTCAAAGACGGCGCCAAGGTGACCGTCGCCCTCGGCGACGCCAACGTAACGCCGGTTCCGGGGGCGGACTCGGCATTGCCGCCGGGTGCTGGCAAAGGCCGTCGCCGTGAAGGCGGTGAGGGCCGGTCCGGCGACGGCAAGCGATTCCGCGAGCAGCAGGAGGGCGCACCACCGGCTGCCACACCGGCAGCACCGGCTCCCGGCGTCACTGAAGTGCCATCCAAAACCGGCGTCAAAACCGGAGTCGCTGGGGCAGCTCAACCAGCCAAGAATTCGAGCGTGCCGCAATGAGCAGTTTCGGCAGCGTCTCCACCCCGTTCATCATGCGTCCGATTGCGACGTCGCTGCTCGGCGTGGCGACGCTGCTGGCTGGCATCCTCGGCTATCTCGGGCTGCCCGTATCGGCGCTGCCGCAGGTCGATTTCCCGACCATCCAGGTGACGACGCAGCTGCCGGGCGCCAACCCCGACACCATCACGGCATTGGTGACGGCACCGCTAGAGCGCCAGTTCGGGCGGACGCCGTCGCTTGCCACCATGACCTCGCAGTCGTCGTTCGGCATTAGCCAAATCACGCTGCAGTTCGACCTCAACCGCGATATCGACGCCGCCGCCCAGGACGTGCAGTCGGCGATCAATGCCGCCGGTTCCAGCCTGCCGCGCGGGCTGCCGTATCCGCCGACCTACACCAAGGTCAACCCGGCTGACGCGCCGATCATCACGCTGGCGCTGACGTCGAAGACGATCCCGATGCGCCAGCTCAGCGATCTCGCCGATACGCTGCTCGCGCCCAAATTCAATCAGCTGACCGGCGTCGGTCGCGTCTCCGTGCAGGGTGGCATCCGCCCCGCCGTGCGCATTCAGGCTGATCTCGGACGGTTGGCGGCCTATGGCCTGAGCCTGTCGGATCTGCGCACCGCCATCATCGGCGCTAACGTCGCCGGACCGAAAGGCTCGCTCGACGGGGCGTTCCAATCCTACACCATCGCCGCCAACGATCAGATCACGTC
>JAYSVA010000347.1:0-18556 GCA_043718785.1 Hyphomicrobiaceae bacterium | reverse complement strand
GGCTTGCACTTTGGCGAGGGCTTCGGCGGCGAGGGCGCGGGTGACTTTGCGGTGGGTGGCCAGCGCCAAGTGGTCGATCTCGTTGACGACGCCGGTGGCAACTTCGGTGGAGCGCTCCATGTGGCGCAGTAGATGGGCGACGACGTGCGGCTCAACCGCGAGCTGACGATCCGCGAACAACTTAACCAGGATGGCGCCGAGCAGCGTTTCGTCCGGCGGCTCGATGGCGACGTGCGGCAAGGCCCGCAATCGCGAGCGCAAATCGGGCAGGGTGATCGCGAGATCGCCGGGGGCGACGCGCGAGGTCAGCAGGATCGACAGCTTGTGTTCGCGTGCGAGATTGAGCAGGTGGAACAGCGCCTTCTCGTCGCCAATCCCGGCTTCGAGGTTCTCAATCGCCAGCGCCGTTGAGCGGGCGTCGGTGCCGTCAAACGCCCGCGCCGTGGCATCGCGGATGTCGGTCGCCTGCACGCACGCCGCCTGCGATTTCGAGCGCCAAACGTTGACCAGATGGCTTTTGCCGGCGCCGACCGGGCCGGTCACCACTGCGGCCCAGTGCGACCAGTTGGGCCAGCCATCGACGATGCCGATGGCTGCGGCGTTGGAGCTGGAGACGAGGAAATCCTCGGCATCCAGCGCCGAACGCTGGGCCAGATCGAACACCAGCTGTGCCGGTTCACTCGCCATGCCTGCCGCACTCATGCTGTTACTCGTGACCTGTTACGCGCTGTGTCGTTTGCGTCACGATTCGGGACTCAATTGGGGCCAGTGGGCTGATCCGCAACAACTGTCGGGGCACTGGCGTGCGCGGCGGTGCGCCCCTGATAGATCGACGACGACAGATACACCTCCAGCGCGAACCGCACCAGCACGCCAACAGCCGCGGCAACGGGCACCGCCACGAGCACGCCGACGAAGCCAAACAAATAGCTGAACACGAACAGCGCGACCATCAACCAAACCGGGTGCAGGCCGACCTTTTCGCCCACCAGCTTCGGCGACAGCACGGCAACATCAATCGCCTGACCGGCCGCGAACACGGCGGCAACCTGAGCCAAAGCGGCAGGTGACGGCCCGAACTGCAGGGCGGCCAGCACCAGTGCCACGATCAGCCCGAGCGCCCAGCCGACAATCGGCACAAAACTGGCGATGCCGGTGCCGATGCCGATCAGCAGGCCGTACTTGAGGCCGACGAGCGTGAGCCCGAGCGCGTAAAGCGCCCCCAGCACCAGACAGACCAAGCCCTGGCCGCGAATGAACGCCGCCACAGCCCCGTTGATCTCGGTGCTGAGCCGCCGGATCGTCGCCTCGTGATCGCGCGGCAGCCAGCCGTTGAGCTTTTTCAGCATCGGGTGCCAGTCGACCAGCAAATAGAACACCACCAGCGGCGTAATCAGCAACAGCGACATGAAGTTGACCAGCGCCAGCCCCTGCGCCCACACCGATTTGGCGAGCCCGGCGGCGATGGTCGCCCAGTTCGCCCCGGCTTCGATGATGGCGCGGTCGACGCCTTGCTTCACTTCCGGGAAGCGCGCCCCCAACCGGTCACGGGCGAACGCCTCGACCACGCCACGCAGCCGCTCAAATTCGCCGGGCGCGTTGGTGATTAGCTGCTGCACTTGCGCCGCCAGCAACGGCAGCAGCAGCACCAGCGCGGCCCCCAGCACGATCACCAGCGCCGCCACCACCAACGCCGACGCCAAAGTCCGTGACAGGCCGCGCGCGACCAGCCGTTCGGCGAGCGGATTGAGCGCGTAGGCGATGACGATGCCGACCAGGAACGGCAGCAGCACGTCCTTCAGCAGCAGCATGCCCATGACAAACAGCAGCAGCGCTGCCAGCCAAAACAGAACCTGTCGTTCCATATGCATGCCGGATGTTCCCCTGTCGACGCGCCGAACCGACGACTCACTGTCTCTGATGATGACTGTGACCAATCGCGGCCCATCAGGCAAATATCAGATGCCGGGTTCCGGCGGTCGCGGCTGAACTTTCCCGGCAGTGGAGTTTGGATGGGGTTGGCCCGCGACCTCGGCGCCTGTCATCAATTTGAGCCAGGTCGCCATGTAGGCCAGCAACGATCCTAAGGTGAGACCGGCGGTCAACCAAATCAACCACCAGCGCAACGTGCCGAGGCCGAGTTGGAACCCGACATCCGCCAAAACGGTGGATGCCAGCACCAATTGCGCGCAGGTATTCGCCTTGCTGATCGCAAATGGGCGAATTTTGATCGGAACGCTGAACAGCCACGTCAGCATGATCGCGATGACGATGATGACATCGCGCGACACTACGGCAATCACCAGCCAGGACGGCAGTTCTTGCAGCACCCCCATGGCGATGAAAATCGAGACGACCAGCAGCTTGTCGGCGAGGGGGTCGAGGTAGGAGCCGAGTTCCGATGACCAGTTGTAGCGTTTGGCCAGATAACCATCGACGCCATCGCTAATGCCGGCGATGACGAATGTCCAAAACGCCGCCTGGACGCGCCCCGACACCAGCAGCCAAAACACGACAGGCACTAGAAATACCCGGCCGAGCGTGATGAAATTCGGGATCGTCACGGATTAGCTCAGCGGCTCCGGCTGGGCGGCGCGTAGCAGCGCCGCCGTCACACTTGGTTTCAATTGCGCAACAGATAGCAGGCGATTGCCGGAATGACTAGGTGGCACCGAGGGTTATCGGTGGCCCCGCGTGGTTTTACCCGCAGGCTGTGGCCGGTTCTGCACGACAGCCTGACGACAGAACATCACGCGCCCGGCTAGCCCCGCGCCTTCACCGCCGCTTCAATGGCGGCGACGGCGGCGGCGGCTTTGCTGCCATCCGGACCACCGGCCTGGGCCATGTCAGGGCGTCCGCCACCGCCCTTACCGCCAAGCACTTCGGTGCCGATTTTCACCAGATCGACAGCGCTGATGGTCTTGACGAGATCGTCGGTGACGCCAACCGCCAATCCGGCCTTGCCCTCGACCGTGATGCCGACCACGGCAACAATACCGGAGCCGACTTGTTTTTTGGCGTCATCAACGAGGCCGCGCAGATCCTTGGGCTCCAAGCCCTCGACCACACGGGAGAGGAACTGCAGTTTGCCGAACGTCTTGACCGCCGATGCCGGAGCGGATGCGCCACCGACGCCGGTAGTGCCGCCTCCGCCGAGCGCCAGCTGGCGTTTGGCGTCGGCCAATTGTTTCTCCAGCCCGCGCTTTTCCTCGACCAACACTTTCAGGCGCTCGACCATATCGTCAGGCTTGGCGCGCAGGGCGGCAGCGGCTTCACGCACGCGTTCGTCCTGTTGTGCCAGATACAGCCGTGCGGCATCACCGGTCAGCGCTTCGAGGCGGCGGACACCAGCGGCTGTGCCAGACTCTGCGACCACGCGGATCAGGCCGATGTCGCCGGTGCGCCGCACATGCGTGCCGCCGCACAGCTCGATCGACCAGGGCTTGTTGGGCTTGTGTGCCGCCCCGGCGACGCCGCCGATGGCTGTGAGTTCGCCGCCCGCCAGCGCTGACGGCAAGCCCATCGAGACGACACGGACTTCATCGCCGTACTTCTCGCCGAACAGTGCCATGGCGCCGGTTTCCCGCGCTTCATCGATTGCCATCAGGCGAGTTTCAACGGCTGTGTTCTGCCGCACCACGGCATTCGCTAGGCGTTCAACCGTGGCCAGCTCCTCCGCAGACACCGGCTTCATGTGCGAGAAGTCGAAGCGCAACCGCTCCGGCCCAACTAGCGAGCCCTTCTGCGCGACGTGGCCCCCGAGCACGATCCGTAGCGCCTCGTGAAGCAAGTGCGTGCCGGAATGGTTGGCCCGCGTTGCCGACCGTAGCGCGTGATCGACGGCGAGTTCAACGGCATGGCCGACTTCAAACGCGCCCGCCTCGACCCGGCCTTGATGGACGAACAGATCGCCAAGCTTTTTCAGCGTGTCAGTAACCCGGAAGATCGCTCCTTTCGGGCCTTTGATGACGCCTTGATCGCCGAGCTGTCCGCCCGACTCGCCATAGAACGGCGTCTGATTGAGGACCAGCGCGCCCTCGTCGCCGGTCGCGAGTTTTTTGGTCGCGTTGCCGCCTTTGACAACCGCGAGGATCTGCGCTTCGGCGGTTTCGGTGTCATAGCCGAGGAATTCCGTAGCGCCGTGCTGTTCTTTGATCTCGAACCAGACGGTTTCCGTCGCCGCTTCGCCTGAGCCTTTCCAGGCTTTGCGGGCGTCGTCCTTCTGCTTCTTCATGGCGGCATCAAAGCCGGTCATATCGACCTCGATGCCGCGCGGACGCAACGCATCCTGGGTCAAGTCCACTGGGAAGCCGAAGGTGTCATAGAGCTTGAACGCGACGTCGCCGGGCAGGGTTTGCCCCTTTTTCAGCGAACCTGTGGATGTGCCGAGCAATCCGAGACCGCGCTCCAGCGTTTTGCGGAACCGGGTTTCCTCAAGGTGCAGTGCTTCGGTGATCAGCGATTGCGCCGACACCAGCTCCGGGTAGCTCTCGCCCATCTGGCGCACCAGCGCCGGCACCAAGCGATGCATCAGCGGGTCCTTGGCACCGAGCAGATGCGCATGCCGCATGGCACGGCGCATGATCCGGCGTAGCACGTACCCGCGCCCTTCGTTCGACGGCAACACACCGTCGGCCACAAGGAAGCTGCAGGCGCGAAGATGGTCGGCAATGACTTTGTGGCTGGCTTTATTGTCGCCCTTGGCTTCAACACCAGTCGCTTCGACCGAGGCGTTGATCAACGCCTTGAACAGGTCGATTTCGTAGTTGTCGTGGGTGCCCGCGAGCACGGCGGAAATCCGCTCCAGGCCCATGCCGGTATCGATCGACGGCTTCGGCAGCGGCACCCGATCGCCCGGTCCGCGGCTCTCGTATTGCATAAACACGAGGTTCCAGACTTCGATGAACCGATCGCCGTCGGCGTCGGCCGAACCCGGAGGTCCGCCGGCGATTTTCGGCCCATGGTCGAAGAAGATTTCCGAGCATGGCCCGCATGGGCCGGTATCGCCCATCGCCCAGAAGTTGTCCGAGGTGGCAATCCGGATGATCTTCTCATCGGCAAAACCCGTGAGTTTCTTCCAGATGCCGAACGCTTCGTCGTCGTCGTGGTAGACGGTAATGTACAGGCGTTTCGGGTCGAGACCGTATTCCTTGGTGATCAGCTTCCAGGCGAACGCAATGGCGTCTTCCTTGAAGTAGTCGCCGAACGAGAAGTTGCCGAGCATCTCGAAGAACGTGTGATGGCGGGCGGTATAGCCGACGTTATCGAGGTCGTTGTGCTTGCCACCGGCCCGCACGCACTTTTGGGACGTGGCCGCGCGCTTGTAGCTGCGGTTTTCCTGGCCGGTGAAGACGTTCTTAAACTGCACCATGCCGGCGGTCGTGAACATCAGCGTCGGGTCGTTGCGGGGCACCAACGGGCTCGACGCGACGGCTTCGTGACCGTTGGCCTTGAAGAACTCGATAAACTTAGAACGGATCTGATTAACGCCGGTCATCGCATCACTCTTGAACGTTGGCTGATGTGCCTTCCTAAACACGCCAGCCTCCGGCGGCAAGGGACTAGTCCCTTGACCCGCTTCTAAAAGGCTCCAGGCATTGGTTCGAAAACTACCTGTGGCGCTTCAGCGCCGCGCTTTGCCTTTCTGCGGAATCGGCTGACCGTCATCATCGATATCCTCTGGGCTAGCAATCGCCTCGACGGCTTCCGCGCCTTCTGGGGCGGCCAGCATTTTATCGACGATCAGGCCGGCGCTCTGCCGGACGGATTTTTCGATGGTGGCCGCGATCTGCGGATTGTCGCGCAGGAAGATCTTCGAGTTTTCCCGGCCTTGACCGATCTTCTGGCCAGCATATGCGAACCACGCGCCCGACTTTTCGATCACGCCAGCTTTGACCCCGAGATCGACGAGTTCGCCGGTTTTCGAGATGCCTTCGCCATACATGATATCGAACTCCACTTGGCGGAACGGTGGGGCCACCTTGTTTTTTACAACCTTGACGCGCGTCTGGTTGCCGACAACTTCGTCGCGTTCTTTGATCTGGCCGATGCGGCGGATGTCGAGCCGGACGGAGGCATAAAACTTCAACGCGTTGCCGCCCGTGGTGGTCTCAGGGTTGCCGAACATCACACCGATTTTCATGCGGATCTGGTTGATGAAGATCACCATGCAACCGGATTTGGAGATCGATCCAGTCAGCTTGCGCAGCGCTTGGCTCATGAGACGGGCCTGCAAACCTGGCAGGCTGTCGCCCATGTCGCCTTCCAGCTCGGCCTTCGGTGTCAGCGCCGCCACGGAGTCGATGACAACGATGTTGACCGCCCCCGACCGCACCAGCGTATCGGCGATTTCCAGCCCTTGCTCGCCGGTGTCGGGCTGCGAGATCAGCAGTTCGGCCACGTTGACGCCGAGCTTTTTGGCATACACCGGATCGAGCGCATGTTCCGCGTCGATGAACGCGCAGATGCCGCCCTTCTTCTGGGCTTCGGCCAGCACGTGCAGTGCCAGCGTTGTCTTGCCCGATGATTCCGGCCCGTAGATTTCGATGACCCGGCCTTTCGGCAATCCGCCGATGCCAAGCGCGATGTCGAGCCCCAGCGATCCCGTCGAGATCGCCTCGACGTCCATCGAATGGTTGGCACCGAGCTTCATAATCGAGCCCTTGCCGAACTGCTTCTCGATATGAGCGAGCGCTGCATCGAGCGCCTTGGTCTTATCCATGGTATTCGTATCCCCTTCGACGACGCGAAGATGTGGCGCGGTCATGACGGTCACCCTATGGTACGAGTTAAGGTTCAGCAATGACCGCTATTTGTGCACATTTTGTTCCATTTTGTCTAGAACATTTTATCTCTATGATTCGCAACAACTAAATTGCCCGTCATCGCGCTTTGTTCTAATTTTACAACAGTCGCCAGTACTGATGAGAACATCACCAAACGATTCGCGGCCACTGGTCACCCAGCAGCCGCTCAACCTACGAAATCAGCGACTTAGCTGTTCTTTGACTTTGGTGGCCAGCTGCGCCAACGAGAACGGCTTCTGCAGGAAGGCAAATTCGGTGTCCGGCTCCAGCGTGTTTTTGAACGCATCGTCCGGGTAGCCAGACATGAAAATGAACTTCAGGTCAGGGCGATCGCGCCGCAGCGTCTTTAACAGCGTCGGACCGTCCATTTCGGGCATGATCACGTCACTGACGACGATATCGATCTTGCCTTCGGCAGCGGCTAACACTTCCAGCGCCTCGACGCCGGAGCAGGCCTGCAGCACCTCGTAGCCCTGGCGCTTCAGCGCCTCGAAGGCAAAGCCACGAACCGCATCCTCGTCCTCGACCAGCAGCACGCGTCCGGTACCGGTGAGGTCACGGGTGCGCTCTTTCTTGACCGTCTTCTGAGCGGCCAATTCTTCAGCGGGATCAGCGACATGGCGCGGCAGGTAAACCCGGAACGTCGTGCCCTTGCCGATGACGCTCTCAAGGAACACAAAGCCGCCAGTCTGTTTGACGATGCCGTACACGGTCGACAGCCCGAGGCCGGTGCCTTTTCCGATGGCTTTGGTGGTGTAGAACGGCTCGAATATCTTCGCCATCACCTCAGCCGACATGCCGGTGCCGGTGTCCTCAACTTCGATCATCACGTATTCGCCGACAACGAAACCTGGGCCGTCGACTTTCTGCGATTCGCGTTCGCTGACATTGCGAGTGCGGATCGACAGCTTGCCACCGTCCGGCATGGCGTCACCGGCGTTGACGGCAAGGTTGATCATCACCTGCGTCAGCTGCGTCGGATCGGCCTTGACGTACCAGAGATCGCGGCCCTGCAGGATCTTCAGGTCGATTTTCTCGCCCAACAGCCGGTTCAGCATAACCGACAGGTCCGTCAGCGTCTCGCCGAGTTGCAGCACCCGTGGTTGCAGGGTCTGACGGCGCGAGAAGGCCAGCAGCTGGCTGACCATATCGGCGGCACGGTGCGCCGATGATTTGATCGCCATGATGTTCTTGTACGGCGCATCGCTCGGACGGTGGGTCTGCAGCAACAAGTCCGAGAAGCCGATAATCGCCGTCAGCACGTTGTTGAAGTCGTGCGCAATGCCGCCAGCCAACTTGCCGACCGCTTCCATTTTCTGGCTCTGCGCGAAGCTCGCTTCCAAAGCCTTCTGCTCGGTTGCATCCATCACATAGAGGATGGCGGCTTCACGGGCTGCTTTCGATTTGGCAGCACCTCGGGCCAGGGCACTGAAGGCGATGCGGCGCGTGAACTCTTGCGCCGGTCCGACGGCCACTTCGAGCGGCACAATCGCGGCTTTCCCAGCGAGGGCCGACGCCAACGCAGCACCAAGCTGGTCGTTCAGCTCAGGTGTCACGCCCTTGGTCAGGATCTCGCGGGCTGACAGTCCCTCGACCGCTGTGCTGGCTAGCATCAGGCGGGAAAACGCGGCGTTGGCGTGCGAGATGCAGCCGTCGCTGTTAACGAGGGCGATACCGAACGGTGCTGACTGGAACAGTCGGGCGAAACGGATATCGGATGACTGCGGCGCTTCGTCGGATGAAATTTCTACGGAACGGTTGAGGATCACGGCGGTGAACCCGTTCGTCAGGCCATCAGCTTCGATACGCGGCGAGACGGCGAGACGGGCGGGCCAACTGCGGCCATCGTCCTGCACTAGATCGAGATCCAACCGGCGCTCGACGGGGTCGCGGGCGATGGCACGCAACAGGGCGGCGCCGTCACTCGACACGATATCGGCGAGCTTGACGCGGCCCTTCGGACGATCACCTTCGAGGCCGAGCCAAGCGCCAAGCGTCGTGTTGATGTAGTCGACAGTTCCCACCGCATCGACAACCAGCAAGCCGGCCGCCATGGCATCGAAGTTACGCAACGTCACTTCGCGGACGCTGGCCGTATCGGCTTCACGGGCGCGGGCCGCGCTGATGTCCGTCAGCTCCCACAGTGCCAGCTGTTCGGCACCATCACCGGCATCGAGCGGCAGCGGGCGGACGGCTAACCGGTACCAGGCTCGCACACTGCGGTTTGCGGCGTGAGCGCCGGATCCGGTGACGGTGCGGAGCTGGTATTCTTCGGCTGCGGCCTCACCGCGTTCCACCGCCCGGGTCAGCCGGAACAGCGCTTCAGCGGCTGCAGGCTCTTCGGCCACGGCTTCATCGAGGGTCCGCAACTCACCCAGGCGGTTGCTGCCGGTCAACTTCGCGAACGTCGCATTGGAAAATACGGTCCGGCCATTGCGGCCAGTAATCAGTACGCCGACGCCGATGTTCGCGGCCATCGCGGCGACCAGATCGCGCTCGGTCATCCGGTCGGTGATGCGGAAGTGGCCGGCGGCGAGGCCGAGGAGGAAAAACACGCCGATCGTGGACAGCAGGCCCATGACCGTCAGAACCAGCGGCTCCGATGAGCGCGACGCCAGCATCGCCAGTGCGCACAAACCACCGGCCAAGACGATGGCGAGGATCGCGAGGAAACTTGCACCACCGCGCAATGGCGATAGCGGACCGCCGTCCGATAGCATGCGGGCCGCAAACGAACCCGGATCACCGGCGACGCCAGAACCGGCATGCAATGGCTCGCGCAGACCGGGGATCTTGCCGTTTCCGGGGCCGAACACTGTCAAACCGTTGGTGCGCATGTTGCTATCGCTCATGATGCGCAACGCTATCTGATTCTTGAGAGAAGGAACGAGGGTTGCCCACAGATACTCGGACAGAGACCGAAAACCATTCATGCTAGGACAACTCGCTGCTTACACGGTTACACAGCCCACCCTTGCAGACGGGAACCCGGCCGATCCAAAAACACCGTGTGAGCCATACGGGGGGAGACTAAATTGGCCACGACGCCACTGGATCGGCCGCGTCATCCCAACAGTTCAACTATTGGGGTTAAGATGGGGTGAAAGGTTGTGAGCGTTCGATGCAGCCAGCCGGTCCAGCAGGGAGAATAAAGCATTATTCTCCATGCACTTAGCCACATCGCCGCAGCGAATGGCAGGACTAAACGCAGGAGTATTGTGCAAAAACTCCGCAAATCGTGGCAAACAAAAGGTTACCACACGTATCAGATTAGATCGCTAGTGTGGAAGCCGATGATCAGAGCACTTGCTGCCAAGGCTCTGGCACGAAGCGATAGGCGTTGGTGCCGGTTGAGGCGGAGTCGCGGGCGATGTGGCCGAAGCCGGGGAAATGCATGTGCATGCCCGTCACCAGCAGCCGCTCGCTAGCGGCCATGTCGAAGATGCGCCGACGCGACGCCGCAGCCGCCACCGGGTCAACGTCAACAACCATCGAGACTTCCGGGCGCGGCACCTGCACCTCCGGCATATGCACGACGTCGCCCCAGATCAGCAGACGCTGCCCGGCGGAGTCCAGCAGATAGGCAGTATGGCCGGGCGTATGCCCATGACAGGCGATAGCGGTGATGCCCGGCAGCACCTCCCGGTCTGGCCCAGCGAAGGTGCGCATTCTGCTCCGGTAAGGCACGGTCTGCTCGCGGGCCTGCTGGAACATCAGCTTTTTCTCGCGGTCCGTGCCACGCGCCATCGCCGCATCATCGAACCAGTGGCGGGGCTCGTTCTCATGCACAATCAGTTCGGCGTTGGCGAAGTTGGCCTGCCCGGTGGTCATGTCGGTCAGCCCCGCCGAGTGGTCTGGATGCATGTGCGTCAGCAGGATCGTCTCGACACTGTCTGCCGCCACTCCAGCCACGGCAAGGTTGGCCAGCAGTTGCCCGGCAGCAGGGCCGAGGTAAGCGCCGGAGCCGGTTTCGATCAACACGGGCTTGCGCGCGGGATCACTGACGCGGCGGATGACGAAGGCATTGACCGACAGCACAAACCCGGGCCGGAACGCCGCATCAAGATGGCGCTGGCCCTCCTCAGCGGAGATGTTCAGCATCATCTCGTGCGTGCGCTCCAGCCGCCCGTCACTGAGGGCGGTGACCAGGAAATCACCGATCTGGCGATGATACACGCCGGGGATCTGCTGCACTGCGTATTGCATGGTCGGTTCCCCGTTTTGAGCACTTAGGCCGCCCGGTAGGCGATCCGCAGTTCTTCGCTCGTGAGGCGGCAATCCTTGCGTCGGTCGAGCAGCCGGAATGCCGGATTGGGCATATCGACAAACGCCGCGCGGGTGACACGGCCCGTCGAACCGCCGCCAAAATAGGCGAAGTTGGCGGCCTCGAACAGATGGTCGGTTTTGGCCAGCGCGACGAAATCTGCGGCGGTCAGGAAGCCCTTATTGCCGCTGTCGGCCTCGGTGAACAATTGCCCGGCATAAACCTTCCATTCGTCGCAAGTGACGACGCCATCGTGGTCGACATCCCACGTTGGCGCGGCCCGGACAAACGCCATATCCACCGACGACGCGCCCGACAATTGCCCCTGTCCAGCGCAGGCGGCGGCGATCAGTGCTGCACTGATGGCCAGAATCAAGGGGCCGAGTTTTGAGGGGGTCACTGGAACGTCCACGACAGCCCCATCCGTCCCACGGTACTCTGGAACTGTGTTGCGGTGACGCCAATCCCGGGGATGCTCAGGTCGGTGCCGTAAACGCCGTAATGCAGCACCTCAGCACGAGCGCGCAGATTGCGGGTGAACTTGTGTTCAACGCCCGCCCCCAACGCCACGCCGTGGCTGAGTGAACGGCCCGTCGCCAGCACGCGTCCCGTCGTTGTGTTGACGGCAGTGCTGTCCCAAGACGCGACAGCCAAGCCACCGGTCAGGTAGAACAGCGTGTTGTCGATCACCCAGCCCGCCCGTGGCCGCAGGCTGACGACGCCGCGTTCGGCCAGTTCGCAGCTGATGTTCGGGGCCCGGCAGCTCGACCGCAACGTTGAGCGCAAGGCCGCAGCATCGACTTCGACGCCGAACACTCCCTGGCCGGACTGCCAGAGGTAGCCAGCGAAGCCGGTGGCGGCCGCGCCATGCACGTTGCCACTGGTGTTCCTCAGGCCCAAATCCCAGTTCGCGGTAACACTCTGATAGCCGCCGCTCGCACCGACATAGAACCCGGCGAAATCGCCAACCTTCGCCGAGACAGACGGGCTCGGTTGCTGGGTCCCGGCAAATTTGTGCCCGAACCGCACACCCAACGTATCCAGGCCCTCGTTGTGGCGGCGGGAGTAGCCATTCGACATGTGATCGAAGTACAGCGACACGCTATTGGCCCCGTCGAACCGGTAACCCAGCTCTGCCGTCGGGTGGAACAGGATACGGAAGCCTAACGCCTTGCGGCCAGCGACAAGCTCAGTTTCGCCGTTGTGCACAGCCGCCCCCAGGCCGAAGCCGAAAAACAGGCCGGATGCCGCCTCGATCTCCCATCGCAGATCCGCGTAGGCTTTGCTGGTTTCGCCATTCAAACTGAACGTGCCGCCCAGTGCCGGGCGCAACCTGCCGCCGAAGTTATACGCCCAGGGACGGAACAGCAGTTCAACGTTGGCGTCCACCGCTGGTCGCTCGCTGCTGAAGCCGCTCCAGAGGCCGGGCATGTCGTGGTACAGCGCACCGATTTTGAGTTCGTCGATCCCGAACGATTTGGCACCGTTGAAGCTTTGGGCCTGTGCTGATGTCGTGTTGGCGAACAATAAAGTTGCAGCGGAAATCGCCTGAAATGGGCGCGTAAAGGCACGAAGATATCTCGGAAATCGCATGCCTGGTTCCACAGCGGCGCAAATCAAAACGTTTCGACGCACGATGCCACATCCGCCGGGATGCACCAACGTCGCTGTGTCTCGCATGTGCGAAACCGGCTGAGGGATGACCGCAAGGCAACACGTGGTCGGCCTCGTGCCAACACGATGCCGTCACAGTTCTTTGAGAGCTGGTAGCGTCTGCTTCTGCTGCGACTTGGTACCCCACGCATGTTGAACCGCTTACCCGCCTGGTTTTGCCTGATCGGCCTCCTAATTGGCGGCTTCGGCAACTTGATCACACCAGCCAATGCCGCCGAACTGCTCACCGAACAAGACCGTAAGCTCGATTGCCCCGGCGTCCGCGCCGCCATTGCTGACGTGACCGTGCAGATCAAACGGGCCGAGGCCGTGGTGCGCAAGGAAAACGCCGTACCGCCAACCTCGCTGGCGCAAATGTTCCAATCAGCCTTACCGACCGCCGCTGTATCGCTGGTCAAGACGCTGCGCGGGCGCTCAAAGGACTTGGCCACACTGTCGGGCACGAAAGGTTGCAACCGGCTCGATGAGATGGCCAGATCGAGGCTTGGCGGTGCCATCGTCAAACCGCAGAAGCCGCTGACTGAGCGCTGTGACGTGCGCGGCGAACTCAGCCTGCAGGACTGCGCCGAGGATGTCGCCAAATGGCGCTGCCGGACTGACGCCAGCAAAGGCCGAGCCTATCTCATCTGCCTCGATCAGGTCGCCGAACGTGTGATCACCGCCAGCGGCTACGACGTGACGAGACTGGCCGGTTACGAACCCGGCTGCGTTGATCTGGCGGCACCAGCCACATGCTCGATTTTCGTCGCCAACCGCACTGGTCCCGACACCAAATGGTGCAAACGGACCAGCGAAACCTCCATCGACGTGTGCCAGCCACCCAAAGCCGGAACACCCGCCATCGCCAGCGTCGCCGCCGACCAGCAAGTCAAGAAAACCGCCACCCCGGCGACCAACAAGCCAGCCGCCCCTGCACTACCGCCCGGCTCCACCTGCCAGCCATTGGCCTGCCAACTCGGCACCAGCTGCAACCGCCTCTGCGGTCCACCAGATTAGGGTTGTAACAAGCCGCGTTGCCACTCACCTGCAACGACGTTGACATCTCGGTTCTTTCGCCTCCGTAAGAGGCAGGGAGGGAAGGGAGGAGAGGGCGGCGTATCGCAGGTCAGCGGCTGGGAATTACACCGTCGAGCCTATCCGCTGGCACTTTGCCACAAAACCCATCCTCCCGCTTTCCCGGAATCCGTTTCGAGCGCAGCTCGATCCGGATGTCCGGGATCTTTACGTCTGAATGTTTGGTGAGATTTAGCCCCACGGCAAACGGTAAAGGCCCCGGACATCAGAACAGCGCGAGCGCTGATCTGATTCCGGGGAAGCGAAAAACTTAAAGAGCCGCCGGTTTTGCTCGTTGGAGATTACATCACTTCCGTTCCACCTGTTCGGCTGAGATGGTGTAGCCGGTGTCGGCGAGGCCGGTGGAGGTGAAGCTGACGGTCATCGTGCCCGTCACGTAGATCGGATCGAAGATTTTTCCTGCCGGGATGCCCTTCTCAGACTTGACGTAGATGATCTGGTTGGCGGGCGGCGGTGGCACGTGCACGCAGGCACCGACAAACGGCACCAGCAGGAACTCCTTCACCGTCGTCGCATCGAAATCCAACGGCACGATATAGCCGCCGATTTGCACCCGCTTGCCGTTCAGCGCTTCGACCACCGGCACCGGCTCGGACGGCGCTTTACTGGCTCCCGACAGCCAACGCCCCTCCTCTTTTGGGGCAGGCGCTGGCGTGCCGTCGTTGGGCACCGCGCCGAGGTCAAACGGCTGTCCCGGTATCTGGCCCGGTACATGCGCGCCGGGCTGGCCGGGCACATTCGAATTGGTCCCCGGCTTGGAGAAAAACGGCTTCAGCTTCGGCGGCGCTGGCGGCACCAACTGCGCCCACGTCAGCTCCAATGCAGGCGGCGTTGTGGCGTGGGCGTGCGGGGCGTTCGGGAGCAACATCAGCAAGGCGAGACCTAGGCCACGCATCAGGTTGTTCGCCGTCCATTTTCCGCGTCCTACTGGCTCGAATTCGCGTTTTTTCTCCTCCTCCCCCTTGAGGGCAGGGTAATCGCATATGACGCCAAACCTTGCTCCACCCCGCCGGTTTTCGCCTCCTCCCCCTTGAGGGGGGAGGACAACGATGGCTTCGCGAAGCGATGCCGTCGTGAGGTGGGGGTGGTCTCCGCGCGGCGTGACAAGCGCCTCGAAGTCACCCCCACCGCGCACGGCCAAATCGATTTTTGTGAAGTACAAAAATCGAGCCGTGCGGTCCTCCCCCCTCAAGGGGGAGGAGGAGAAAAAACGCGACGGTGTGCTCGCGGCGCGATCATCTGCGATAGCCCTGCCCTTGAGGGGGGGGGAGGAGGCGAGAACCTCACGTCCGGATAATAAGTTGAACGCCATATGCGATGCCCCTGCCACACCTAAGCTGTTCACTGACCACATGCGAGGCGCTCCTTTCAGACTTTGACGGTCATGCCGTCGGCGAGCGACAGGCGGTAGGCGCGGATGGCGGGTAGCAGACCCGCAGCGATGCCAGCTAGAATGATGGCGCTCAGCAGCAGCAATTCATGACTGTTGGGCGGATCGATGTTCAAATAGATGCCATAGGTGCGGTCGATGTAGGGGCGAAACGCGACCAAGCCAGCGTACAACATCACGACGCCCAACACTACACCAGCCAGGATCAGCGCGGTGGCTTCAGCGGTCAGCAGCCCGAGAATGGTGCGCGGGCCCGCGCCGACCGAGCGCAGAATGGCCATCTCGCGGCGGCGTTCGTTGAGTGTGGTCAGGATCATCGTGATCATACCGAGCAGGGCCGTTGCCACCACCATGATGGCAATGACGCTTAGGGCCGTTTCAGCCGTGCCGACCAGCCCCCACAACTCCTGCAGGGCGGCACCGGGCAGGATGGCCGACAGCGGCTCGGCTCGGTAGTCGTTGATGGCGCGCTGCAGCTTGAACGTCGCCAACTTGGATTTCAGCCCGACCAGCGCTGCCGTGATCGCCTTGGGTTGCAGATCCATCTTGCGGACATCATCGGCGGAGACGGTTTGGCCGGGCACCGGTGCGCCGGTTTGCCAGTCGACGTGGATCGCCTCAATAGCGTTGAGGCCAACGTGTATGGTGCGGTCCACCGGCGTGCCGGTTTTGGCGAGGATGCCGGACACCTTGAACGGCTTGTCGCCATGCTCGACGAACGAGACCGAGCCGACGCCATGCGCCAACACCAGCGGGCTGCCGACGGCATAGCCCAGCTCGCGCGCGACATCGGCCCCGATCACCGCATCAAACAGATCGGCGAACGGTTTGCCGGCGCTGAAGGTGAGTGTGCTGGTACGCCGGTATTTGTAGTGGGCGAAGTAATCCGGCGTGGTGCCGAGCACGCGAAAACCCCGGTGACTGTCGCCCAGCGCCAACGGCACGATCCACGCCACATCGGGCTGCCGGGCGATGTCTTTGTAGCTTTCCCAGGTGACGTTATTGGTGGCATTGCCGATCCGGAATACGGAGTACAGCAACAGCTGCATCTGGCCGTTGCGTGCACCAACGATCAAATCCGTGCCGGAAATCGTGTCGGCGAAACTCTGCCGTGCGCTATTGCGGACCTTCTCGACGCCGAGCAGCAGCAGCGTGCTCATGGCGATGGCGACAATCGTCAGTAAAGCCGTCAGCCAACGGTTGCGCAGAGATTGCAGGGCGAGCCGGATGACGATCATGCTGGCACCTGTTGCGCCATGCGGGCGATCTGATCGAGGCGCAACACGCGGTCGAAACGGGGGGCGAGCCGTTGGTCGTGGCTGACCATGATCAGCGTCGCGCCCGCAGCGCCGACCTGCTCGAACAGCAGATCGAGAAACGCGTCCTGGCTGTCGGCATCGAGGGCCGACGTCGGCTCGTCCGCGACAATCAGCTCAGGCGACCCGATCAGCGCGCGGGCCGCCGCCACCCGTTGCTGCTGGCCGACGCTCAGCGAGCTGGCGCGGCGGTTGGCCATGGTGATTTCCAGCCCGAGCCGGTCGAGCAACTCCTGCGCCGCCAGCTCGGGTTTGCCCCCTGCACTGGCCCGCTTCCGGCGAGCTGGGGCGAACGCCAGCGGCAGCACGACGTTATCGACGACGGAGCCATAGGGCAGCAAGTTGAACTGCTGAAAGATGATGCCGAAATGCTCAGCCCGAAACGCATCACGGGCCGTTGAAGACAGGCGCGCCAGATCTGTGCCAAGAATTTCGATGCGCCCGGCCTGTGCCGTGATGATGCCCGCCAACAGGCTAAGGAACGTCGACTTGCCGCTGCCGGACGGCCCGGTCAGCAAGACCCGTTCCCCGCGTGTGAGGGCGAAATCCGGGATGTGAAACGCAAACCCATTCGCGCCCGGCCACGCAAACTGCACGCCGGTCATGCGGACGATATCGGGGCGGGAGCTCGCGGCCGTCGGTTGCGGTTTCATGGCTGCGAACCACCTCGGCGGCGTTCTGCAAGTCGCAGGCGGTTGTTCTCCTCCTCCCCCTTGAGGGGGGAGGACAGCACGGCTCGATTTTCGTACTTCACGAAAATCGACCTTGCCGTGCGAGGTGGGGGTGACTTCGTGCGGCTGGACGCGGGGCCTGAAGTCACCCCCACCTCACGACGGCATCGCTTCGCGAAGCCATCGTTGTCCTCCCCCCTCAAGGGGGAGGAGGCGAAAACCGGCAGGATCGCGCAAGATTTGACGTCATATGCGATTGCCCTGTCCTTGAGGGGGCGGGCCGGGGTGGGGAGTAGAGGCGGCTGAGTATGTCGAGAGAAAGCTCCCCCCACCTGGCGCGGGCAAGTATCGATTTTTGTGAAGTACAAAAATCGATGCCCGCGCTGTCCTCCCCCACAAGGGGGGAGGAAGAGAGAAACAACGAAGTTTGTAAAAGTTTGATCGCCCAACCCGCTCCACCCGAACAGATTGTTAGAGCACCATGACGAACTTTGATCTCGACCTCTTTGTTATCGGTGCCGGTTCCGGCGGCGTGCGGGCGGCGCGGATTGCGGCGGGGTACGGCGCGCGCGTTGCGGTGGCCGAGGAATATCGCGTCGGCGGCACGTGCGTCATTCGGGGCTGCGTGCCGAAGAAGCTGCTGGTGTATGCCAGCCGCTTCGCCGACGAGTTTCATGAGGCCGCAGGGTTTGGCTGGACCGTCGGAGCGTCGACGTTCGACTGGCCGACGCTGATTGCCAACAAAGACAAAGAGATCACGCGACTTGAAGGTTTGTATGCGGCAAATCTTGCCCGGTCCAAGGTCGAGATCATCAAGGCGCGGGCGGTGCTGGCGGGCCCGAATGAGGTGCGGCTGCCTGATGGCCGGACGATCACCGCCAAGCACATCTTGATCGCCACTGGCGGCACGCCGAAGCACGATGCGTTCCCGGGCTCCGAATTGGCGATCACCTCGAACGAAGCGTTCAACTTGCCGAAGCTGCCAAAGCGGATCGTGATCGTCGGCGGCGGCTATATCGCGGTGGAGTTTGCGGGCATCTTCCACGGCCTCGGCGTTGAGACGACCCTGGTTTATCGCGGCGAGAAAATCTTGCGCGGCTTCGATGAAGACATGCGCGATGGACTGACCGAAGCGTTGATCCGGCGCGGCATCAAAGTCATCACAGGGCAGACGATTGATAGCATCTACGAGGATACCTACGACCTGCAAGTGAAGCTGTCCGGCGGCATCGGGTTGGTCGCAGACCAAGTGATGCTGGCCATCGGCCGCGCGCCGAATGTGGCGGGGCTTGGGCTCGAAGGTGCTGGCGTCAAACTTGGCGCGCGCGGCGAGATCCCCGTCAACGCGTTCTCGCAGACCA
>JAYSVA010000346.1:0-3201 GCA_043718785.1 Hyphomicrobiaceae bacterium | reverse complement strand
AACAGCACTTCGAGGTTTAAGTCCGGGCGCATTCGGCACGCCCCAACACCGGCAATCTCGGACAGGCACAGAGCACTCACCCGAAGGCTCATGCTCTGCGATCCAGACTTGCGCCTGGAATAAAGGCGGCCGCGCTAGGCACGGCCGACTAAACTCAATTGGTCGTCGCGCCTGCGGCCATAACCGTTGCGCTCTCAAGCTTCACGCCAGGACCCTGTGTGGTCTTGATCGCGATCTTCTTGATGTACGTGCCTTTTGATCCGGCAGGCTTGGCTTTCGCAACCGCGTCAACAAAGGCGCGGATGTTTTCAGCCAGCTGCGCGTCGGTGAAGGTCACTTTGCCAACGCCCGCGTGAACGATACCGGCCTTTTCGACGCGGAATTCGACCGAACCACCCTTGGCGCCTTTAACGGCGGTGGTGATGTCCATCGTCACCGTGCCGACACGTGGATTTGGCATCATGCCGCGTGGGCCGAGCACCTTACCGAGACGGCCAACGAGGCCCATCATGTCAGGCGTCGCGATGCAGCGATCAAAGTTGATCGTACCCTTCGCGACGAGCTCGACGAGGTCTTCGGCACCGACGACGTCAGCGCCAGCGGCCTTGGCTTCTTCAGCTTTGGCACCGCGGGCGAACACGCCGACCCGCAACGTACGGCCAGAGCCGTTCGGCAGGTTGCAGACGCCACGGACCATCTGGTCGGCATGCTTCGGGTCAACGCCCAAATTCATGGCGATATCAACGGTTTCGTTGAACTTGGTGCCAGCACGTGACTTCACTAGCTTCAGCGCTTCATCAACGCCGTAAGCTTTGTTGCGATCAATGCCCTCACGGGCCTTGCGAATACGTTTTCCAGCTTTGCTCATGATGATTACTCCACCACCTTGATGCCCATGGCGCGGGCGGAGCCGGCGATGGTTTTAGCTGCAGCTTCAAGACTTTCGGTATTCATGTCGACGATCTTGACTTTGGCGATCTCGTTGATCTGCGCCATCGTCACCTGACCGGCAACGATGATGCCTGGCTGTTTCGAGCCAGCGCCGCCCTTACCTGATGTCTTCAGGCCAGCGGCCTTTTTCAGGAAGTACGTCACCGGCGGCTTGCGCATGATGAACGTGAACGAGCGATCCGAAAACACCGTGATCTTGACGGGAATCGGAGTTTCCGGTTCCATGTCTTTGGTCTTGGCGTTGAACGACTTGCAGAATTCCATAATGTTGACGCCGCGCTGACCGAGCGCGGGGCCGATAGGCGGCGAAGGATTCGCCTTGCCTGCAGGCACCTGCAAGTTGATATAGCCGTCAATTTTCTTAGCCATCAGGTCTCCCCGTACGATTGGCGGAAGGCAGGCAGAACGCCCAAACTTCCAGGGTTAGCGGTGATAGCGGGCACCTTGCGACGCCCTCCCGCACGACAACGAGATTTTGGTCTCGTATTGAATGAGGCTTGGAGCCTCGTAACACATGAGGCGAACCTCGAAACTAAGCGCCAGTGGCGCTGACAATCTTCTCGACTTGCGAGAACTCGAGTTCGACTGGCGTTGGCCGACCGAAGATCGAGACCGCCACTTTGAGGCGTGAGCGCTCTTCGTCGACTTCTTCGACATGGCCCTGGAACGAGGCAAACGGCCCTTCCGCGACCTTGACCTGCTCGCCAACTTCGAACGTGACGGTCGGTTTCGGCCGCTCCACGCCTTCGGTCACCTGACGCAGGATGCGCATCGCTTCCTCGTCCGAGATCGGCATCGCCTTGTTTTCGGCACCGAGGAACCCAGTAACTTTGGGCGTGTTCTTGATCATCAAGAACGCCGCGTCGGTCATCTCCATCTTGACCAGCACGTAACCCGGCAGGAACTTGCGTTCCGTCTGGATTTTGCGGCCGCGACGCACTTCCACCACGTCTTCCTTCGGCACGACAATTTCGTCGAACAGGTGCGTCAGTCCGGCTTGTTTCGCGCGCTCACGGATCGACAAGGCAACCTTGCCCTCGAAATTTGTGTATGCGTGAACAATGTACCAGCGTTTCGGCTTGGCCATGAAAACCTATTCCTCGAAGTGCGAACTCATGCAGGCAAACGATGTGGGCAGCAAAAGAGGGAGTAAAATCAGCGATTAATGCCAAGCACAGTCGCCGTAAGCCAAGCGAAAACCTGATCCGCCGCCGTAAAGAACAGCGACGCAACCGTCACCATCACCAGCACTGCGAGTGTGGTAATCCAAACTTCTTTGCGCGACGGCCAGGTGATTTTGGAGGCTTCCTGCCGGACTTCTTTGACAAACTCTATCGGGTTGACCATCAATCTTGTCCTCGAGCTTTTGATGGCCGCATCGCCAGTAAACTGGCAACAAAACCCGACACGTACAAAGGCCGGACCGCGATTCTCATCGCTATCCAGCCTAAATTAGATGGCAGGGGCTGGGGGGATCGAACCCACGACCTTCGGTTTTGGAGACCGACGCTCTACCAGCTGAGCTAAACCCCTACATAAACCTGCTGATGCGAGTGCTAGCCTAATCCAAAGCGCTTGTCACACTTATTTTGTTGACAGGAGCGAACAATTCCGTCGCAGGCCCGGAAACCGGCCGCCAGCCGCCCAAATCAGTGACAATTCTGCAGTATACCCAAAACATAGCATAGTAGCGTCACGCTGTCACTAGGCTGTCGTCAGTGGTCGGTCGGAGGACTTGACTTAAATCAAATGCCCGTGGCCGCCGGTGCACCAACAAAAAACCCGACGCCACTTGCATGACGTCGGGTTGCAATCAGGCTAGCCTTGCGGCTGAATCAGTCAGTGATTTTAGCGACGACGCCGGCGCCGACGGTGCGGCCGCCTTCACGGATGGCGAAGCGAAGCTTCTCTTCCATTGCGATTGGCTGGATCAGCTCGACGTCAACCGAGATGTTGTCGCCTGGCATCACCATTTCCGTGCCTTCTGGCAGTGTTACCACGCCCGTCACGTCTGTCGTGCGGAAGTAGAACTGCGGGCGATAGTTCGTGAAGAATGGCGTATGACGGCCACCTTCTTCTTTGGTGAGGATGTACGCCTCAGCCTTGAACTTCTTGTGCGGCTTGACGGAGCCTGGCTTGCACAGGATCTGGCCGCGCTCAACGCCTTCACGGTCGATACCGCGCAGCAGTGCGCCAACGTTGTCGCCTGCACGGCCTTCGTCCAGCAACTTGCGGAACATTTCAACGCCC
>JAYSVA010000345.1:0-18585 GCA_043718785.1 Hyphomicrobiaceae bacterium | reverse complement strand
GGCGTTGAAATGTTCCGCAAGTTGCTGGACGAAGGCCGTGCAGGCGACAACGTTGGCGCACTGCTGCGCGGTATCGACCGTGAAGGCGTTGAGCGCGGTCAGATCCTGTGCAAGCCAGGCTCCGTTAAGCCGCACAAGAAGTTCAAGGCTGAGGCGTACATCCTCACCAAAGAAGAAGGTGGCCGTCATACGCCATTCTTCACGAACTACCGTCCACAGTTCTACTTCCGCACGACAGACGTGACGGGCGTGGTAACACTGCCAGAAGGCACGGAAATGGTGATGCCAGGCGACAACATCTCGGTTGACGTCGAACTGATCCAGCCGATCGCGATGGAAGAGAAGCTCCGCTTCGCCATCCGTGAAGGCGGCCGCACCGTCGGCGCCGGCGTCGTCGCTAAAATCACTGATTAATTTAGACGGTCGACGGGGCATCGCCGCTGGGTGATGCTCCAACAGACACAGCAGAGTTCGAGCAATGAACCAAATTCGCATCCGTCTCAAAGCCTTCGACCATCGAATACTCGATGCATCGACGCGCGAGATTGTGAACACCGCGAAACGCACCGGTGCAGAAGTCAGGGGCCCGATCCCGCTTCCGACACGCATTGAGCGCTTCTGTGTGAACCGTTCGCCGCACGTTGATAAGAAGAGCCGCGAGCAGTTCGAGATGCGGACGCACAAACGTCTTCTCGATATCGTCGATCCTACACCGCAAACCGTTGACGCGCTGATGAAGCTCGATCTCGCGGCCGGTGTGGACGTCGAAATCAAGCTCTGATCGTTGGTTGGTTTTGTTGCGGGTTTGGCCCCGTGACGCTATCAGCCGCCTGAGACCCCTTCACAAGAGGACCGCACACTATGCGCTCCGGGCTAATTGCACAGAAAGTGGGAATGACCCGCATCTTTACGGATGCTGGGGAACATATCCCTGTGACAGTCTTAAAGGTCGACACCTGCCAGGTGTTGGCTCACCGGACTGAAGATAAGAATGGTTATACGGCGATGCAGATCGGCGTTGGTAAGCGCAAGCCATCCAACGTGCCGAAAGCAGAGCGCGCGAATTTCGCCCTGGCGAAGGTCGAGCCGAAGCGTAAGGTCGTTGAATTCCGCGTGTCGCCGGACAACATGATCGAAGTGGGTGCCGAAATCACGGCGGACCATTTCGCTACCGGTCAGTTTGTTGACGTGTCCGCGACCAACATCGGTAAGGGCATGGCCGGACCGATGAAGCGCTGGAACTTCCGTGGTCTGCGTGCAACGCACGGCGTCTCGCTCAGTCACCGTAGTCACGGCTCGACTGGTCAGCGTCAGGATCCCGGTAAAGTCTTCAAAGGTAAGAAGATGGCTGGCAACATGGGTAACATGCGTGTCACCACGCAGAACCTTGTTGTGGTCCGCACCGATGTTGAGCGCGGTTTGGTGATGGTCAAGGGCGCGGTGCCTGGAAGCAAGGGCGGCTGGGTTGAGATCAAGGATGCTGTGAAGCGTCCGGCTCACAAGGACGCCGTCAAGCCAGGCAAATTCAAACCAGCGGCCGCCGCCGCTACAGCAAAGGAGTAAGCGTCATGCAGACGAACGTGACGACACTCGACGCTGGCAGCGCTGGCACCATCGAGCTCAACGATGCGATTTTCGGCCTTGAGCCGCGTCAGGATTTGATCCACCGCATGGTGCGCTATCAGCTGCTGAAGCGAATGGCTGGCACGCATCATACTCAGGACCGGTCAGAAGTTCATGTGACCGGCAAGAAGATGTACAAGCAGAAGGGCACCGGTAGCGCCCGTCACGGCGATAAGTCGGTGCCACAGTGGCGCGGCGGTGGTAAGGCTTTCGGGCCAAAACCACGTAGTCATGCGATTGATCTGCCGAAGAAAGTCCGCGCATTGGCGCTCCGCCACGCATTGTCGGCGAAGGCAAAGGCTGGCGAGATTATTGTGTTGGATGCGGCCCATTCGGCTGATGGCAAAACCCAGAACCTGCGGGATCGGTTTGCCAAACTTGATATGGGCAACGCACTGATCATTGACGGGGCGGTACTTGAGCCATCGTTCGCACGGGCTGCACGTAACATTCCAAACATCGACCTGCTGCCGGTTCAGGGCATCAACGTTTATGACATCCTGCGTCGACGTAAGCTGGTGCTGACGAAGGCCGCTGTCGAGGCGCTGGAGGCGCGGTTCAAATGAACAAGCTTAAAGCCTATGACGTTATTCTCGCTCCAGTGATCACTGAAAAAGCGACCATTGCGTCTGAGTTTAACAAGGTTGTCTTCCGGGTTCGCCCTGACGCTTCGAAAACCGATATCAAGTCGGCTGTTGAACAGCTGTTCAACGTCAAGGTGAAGTCGGTGAACACGCTTATCCGCAAGGGTAAACTGAAACAGTTCCGTGGATTGAAGGCGCTGCAGAGCGACGTCAAGAAAGCGGTTGTCACTTTGGAAGCCGGACATTCGATCGACGTGACGACGGGCCTCTGAGGCGACGTCAAGTTGGTCCAGTTAGGGTATCCACCCAGTTTAGGTGAACTATGGCACTTAAGACATTCCGTCCAACCACTCCATCGCTGCGCCATCTGGTGCAGGTGGACCGTAGCCACCTTTGGAAAGGTGGCCCGGTTAAGGTACTGGTTGAAGGCAAGACCAAGACCGGCGGTCGTAATACCGACGGTCGGATCACGATGCGGCACATCGGTGGTGGACACAAACAGTCCTACCGCATGGTGGATTTCAAGCGTCGCAAACACGATATGCCGGCAACGGTTGAGCGCTTGGAATACGACCCTAACCGGACGTCGTTCATCGCGCTGATCAAGTATACGGACGGCGAGCTGGCCTACATCTTAGCGCCTCAGCGTCTGGCAGTTGGCGACCAGGTCTCGTCTGGTGAGAAGGTTGACATCAAGCCGGGCAACGCGATGCCGCTGGCTGGCATGCCGATTGGCACTATCGTGCACAATGTTGAGCTGAAGGTTGGCCGCGGCGGCCAGCTTGCTCGTTCAGCCGGTGCCTACGTTCAGCTGGTTGGGCGCGATAGCGGTTGGGCCATTCTGAAGTTGAATTCCGGCGAAACCCGCCGGGTACGCGCTGAATGCTTCGCCACGATTGGCGCAGTTTCTAACCCCGATCATTCGAACCAGGTGACTGGTAAGGCTGGCCGGACCCGCTGGAAAGGTACACGCCCAACCGTCCGTTCGATTGCGATGAACCCAGTTGACCATCCTAACGGTGGTCGTACTAAGGGTGGTAAGCATTGGACGACGCCGTGGGGTAAGCCGACCAAGGGTTACAAGACGCGTAAGAACAAATCGACCGATAAGTACATCATTCGCGGCCGTCTGGCTAAGAAGTAACGACGACGAGGTTTCTCATGTCACGTTCAGTATGGAAAGGCCCGTTCGTCGACGGATATCTTCTCAAGAAAGCTGAGAAGGTCCGTAACTCCGGGCGAAACGAAGTTATCAAGATTTGGAGCCGCCGCTCGACGATCCTACCGCAATTCGTAGGACTGACGTTTGGTGTCTACAACGGTCACAAGCACATTCCTGTCAACGTGTCGGAAGACATGATTGGGATGAAGTTCGGCGAATTCTCTCCGACCCGCACGTTTACCGGGCACGGCGGCGATAAAAAAGCCGTCAGGAAGTAAGGGAAGACCATGGGCAAACAAAAACGCGAGCGCAGCTTGGCCGATACTGCGGCACAAGCAGTGGCGAAGAACCTCCGGGTGTCGCCGCAGAAACTCAATCTGGTTGCTGGCCTGATCCGCGGTAAGAAGGTCGCCCAGGCAATGGCCGACCTCGAGTTTTCGCGTAAGCGCATCGCCATGGACGTCCGCAAGGTCGTGATGTCGGCGGTCGCCAATGCCGAGAATAACCACGGCCTCGACCCGGACGATCTGGTCGTGTCCGAGGCTCATGTCGGCAAGAACCTCGTAATGAAGCGCATGCATCCGCGTGGCCGCGGGCGCATGGGTGCGATCATGAAACCATTTTCACAGATCACCGTGATTGTGCGTGAAGCCCCGGCAGCGCCTGCTGAGAAGGAAGCCTGAGATGGGTCATAAGGTCAATCCGGTCGGCCTGCGCGTCGGCATCAACCGTACCTGGGACAGCCGCTGGTTTGCTGGCCGTCAGGAATACGGCCGCCTGCTGCACGAAGACTTCGCCATTCGCAAGCACATCATGAAGAACCAGCGTCAAGCTGGGATCGCCAAGGTGGTGATTGAACGTCCGCACAAAAAGTGCCGCGTCACGGTGTACTCGGCTCGCCCGGGTGTCTTGATCGGTAAAAAAGGCGCGGACATCGAGAAGATCAAGAACGACCTGTCGCGTCTGACAACGTCGGAAGTCCACCTGAACATCGTCGAAATCCGCAAGCCGGAAATCGACGCGACACTGGTCGCTGAAGGCATTGCCCAGCAGCTTGAGCGCCGCGTGGCGTTCCGCCGGGCGATGAAGCGTTCAGTACAGTCAGCACTGCGTTTGGGTGCGCTCGGCATCCGGATCAACGTAGCTGGCCGTCTTGGTGGCGCGGAAATTGCGCGTACCGAGTGGTACCGTGAAGGTCGCGTGCCGCTGCATACGCTGCGCGCTGACATCGATTTCGGTTATGGCAAGGCCACAACGGCTTACGGCATCATCGGCATTAAGGTTTGGATCTTCAAGGGCGAGATCATGGAACATGATCCAATGGCGTCCGAGAAGAAGATGACGGATATGCAGGAAGGTGGCGGCGGCGGCGGTCGTCGTCGTGACGAACGCGGTGACCGGGGCGACCGGTCTGGCGATCGCGCCTGAAGTGCTGTTGAGGATCTACGACCATGATGTCACCAAAACGAACTAAGTTCCGCAAGGCTCACAAGGGCCGGATCCATGGCGTTGCCAAGGGCGGGACGACACTAAACTTCGGTAGCCACGGCCTTAAGGCAGTGGAGCCGGAGCGCTTGACGGCTCGGCAGATCGAAGCCGCACGTCGTGCCATTACACGCCATATGAAGCGTGCTGGCCGTGTGTGGATTCGGATCTTCCCGGATGTGCCGGTCTCGAGCAAGCCTGCTGAAGTCCGCATGGGCTCCGGCAAAGGTTCGCCCGAGTTCTGGGTGGCACGGGTTAAACCGGGCCGCGTCATGTTCGAACTTGACGGCGTCACTGACCAGGTCGCAAAGGAAGCGCTGATGCTCGGCGCCGCTAAGCTGCCGATCAAGACGCGCATTGTGACACGGATGGCCTAACCTGTCGCCAATCATTGGCGAGCAGGCTGCCGACCCAACTGGGCGGCTGATTTTGAGGATTGACGACGATGAAGGTTGGCGAAGTACGGGACCTGACGCTTGACCAGTTGGATGAACAACTGGGCGCGCTCAAGAAAGAGCAGTTCAACCTGCGCTTCCAGCGGGCATCGGGGCAGCTAGAGAATACAGCGCGGGTGCGAGTAGTTCGTCGCACGATCGCACGGATCAAAACGATTGCGCGCCAGAAGCAGGCGGGCGGCGCGGCGAAGAAGGGTTGAGGAGATACCATGCCAAAGCGCATCCTGCAGGGCACGGTTGTGTCCGATAAGAACGCCAAGACCATTGTTGTCGAAGTTGAGCGGCGCTATACGCACCCTCTGCTGCGCAAAACTGTTCGGCGCTCGAAAAAATATCACGCTCACGACGAGAACAATTCGTTCAAAGTCGGCGATCGCGTGCGTATCGAAGAGAGCGCGCCGATTTCGAAGAATAAGCGGTGGGTCGTACTGCACGACAAGCCGGGCGCGTAATCACAGTCTTAATCATTGCCGGGGTAACCCGGTCGAATTGAAGTTTGGCGAGACGAGGGCTGCACCTCGAAACTCATAAGTAGAAGCTCGGGTAGCAGCTCAGCAAAAGAGGACTGGTCCAATGATCCAGGTGGAGACCAATCTCGACGTCGCCGATAACTCGGGCGCTAGACGCGTCCAGTGCATCAAGGTGCTCGGCGGGTCGAAGCGTAGATATGCGGTAATCGGCGATACAATCGTCGTGTCCGTGAAAGAGGCGATCCCGCGTGGTCGCGTCAAAAAAGGTCAAGTGATGAAGGCGGTTGTCGTTCGTACAGCAAAGGGCGTCCGTCGACCGGATGGTTCGCTGATCCGGTTTGACCGCAATGCTGCCGTGCTCATCAATGCGCAGGGCGAGCCGGTTGGCACCCGCGTGTTCGGCCCAGTAACGCGTGAGCTTCGGGCGAAAAGCTTGAAGATTGCCACGTTGGCGCCGGAGGTGCTGTAATGGCGTCGTTGAAAATCAAAACAGGTGATCGCGTCGTGGTCCTCGCGGGCCGTGACAAAGGCAAGCAGGGCGAAGTCGTCGCTGTGATGCCGAAAGAGAACCGGGCTGTGGTTCGTGGCGTCAATATGGTGCGCCGCCATACCAAGCAGACCCCGCAGACCGAAGGCGGCATCCTGTCAAAGGAAGCGCCGATCAATCTGTCGAATCTGGCGGTTGAAGATCCGAAAGACGGTAAGCCGACACGCGTTGGTTTCCGCATTCTTGAAGACGGCAAGAAAGTCCGGTTCGCCAAGCGTTCGGGCGAAGTCATTCCGGAGAGGAAGTAAGCCATGGCGGATAACGACAAGGCCAAAAAGCCAGCTGCAGGCAAGGGCGGCGCCGTTCAGGCGAAGCAACCGAAGGCCAAGAAGGTCGATGCAAGTGCCGCATCCGGTGCTGAGCGTAACTTCTCTAAGCCGAAAGACTACAAGCCGCGGATGAAGTCCGTCTACGAGACGAATGTCCGTAAGATGATGACAGAGAAGTTCGCCTACAAGAATGTCATGCAGGTGCCTAAGCTCGAGAAAATCGTGCTGAACATGGGCATCGGCGAGGCCGTTAACGACCGCAAGAAAGTCGATAACGCTGCTGGCGATTTGGCGCTGATCTCAGGTCAGAAGCCAATTCAGACCCGCGCTCGCAAGGCGATCGCAGTTTACAAGTTGCGCGAGGGAATGACCATTGGCGCAAAAGTAACGTTGCGCGGCGACCGGATGTACGAATTCCTGGATCGCCTAGTGACAATCGCTTTGCCCCGTGTGAAGGACTTCCGTGGGCTGAACCCGAAAAGTTTCGATGGCCGTGGCAATTACGCGCTCGGCCTGAAGGAACACATCGTGTTTCCCGAAATTGACTACGATAAGGTCGACGAGATCTGGGGCATGGACGTAATCGTGTGCACCAGCGCGAAGACTGACGATGAAGCCCGCGAACTTCTTCGTGGCTTTAATTTCCCGTTCCGCAGCTAAGGGACCTCGGCAGCCGCCAGCACCACATGGTGTCAGGCAAGTGAGCCGAAAGGCCTTAGGAGGATAGCATGGCAAAGACCAGTTCAGTTCAAAAGAACAATAACCGCCGTACGCTTGTCGCCCAGAAAGCGGCCAAGCGGAAGCGTTTGAAAGACATTACCCAAGACCGCTCGAAGCCGATGGAAGAGCGCTTTGCCGCTCAGATGAAGCTGGCGGAAATGCCGCGGAACTCTTCGAAAGTGCGCATCCGTAACCGGTGCGAACTGACGGGACGTGCCCGCGGTTTCTATCGCAAGCTCCGGGTCTGCCGGAACCAGCTTCGGGAACTTGCCAGTCAGGGCATGATTCCTGGCATGGTCAAGTCTAGCTGGTAAGGGGAGCGCAAGCGTATGGCAATCAACGATCCACTGGGTGATATGCTGACTCGAATCCGCAACGCTCAAGAGCGCAAGCGGCCGAAGGTAGTAACACCGGCATCAAATCTGCGGGCGCGCGTCCTCGACGTGCTGACCGACGAAGGCTACATCCGCGGCTACGCCCGGATCGAGCAGAAGGGCTCAACCCCTGAGTTCGAAATCGAGTTGAAGTATAACAACGGTCAGCCTGCTATCCGCGAGATCGAGCGCATTTCGAAACCAGGTCGCCGGGTGTACGCACCTGTGAAGGATCTGCCGACGGTTGCGAACGGCCTTGGTGTTGCTATCGTGTCGACCCCGAAGGGCGTGATGCCCGACTGGAAAGCACGCGAAGAAAACGTCGGCGGCGAAGTGCTCTGCAACATCTTCTAACTCCCGAACTGCATACGGGATTAGTTGCGGGATTATAGGGTCAAAGTCATGTCGCGAATTGGTAAAAAACCTGTAGCTGTGCCGTCGAATGTGACGGCTGCGGTGACAGGGCAGACCGTAAAGGTCAAAGGCCCGAAGGGTGAGCTGTCGTTCACGGTGCCGGATGAGATCAAGTTGTCGACCGGCGCTTCAGGCGTTGCTGTCGAGATGAAGGAAGATACTAAGAAGTCGCGAGCCATGTGGGGTATGTCGCGTACCCAGGTGGCCAACCTGATCAAGGGTGTGACCGACGGGTACAGCCAGACACTTGAAATTCAAGGCGTGGGTTTCCGCGCTTCGATGAAGGCAAAAGATCAACTGCAATTGCAGATCGGTTTCAGCCATGACGTCATTCACCAGGTGCCACAGGGCGTCGAAGTGAAGGTCGCGGGCGCGAAACAGGAAATCGTGATCGTCAACGGGATTGATAAACAACTCGTTGGGCAGGTCGCGGCAGACATCCGTGGATACCGGCCTCCGGAGCCCTATCAGGGCAAAGGCATCCGCTATCAGGGCGAATATATCTTCCGCAAGGAAGGCAAGAAGAAGTAAGGACGAACGCTATGCCGGCTCATGTATCCAAGACCGATCGGCGCATTGCTCGCGTCCGTCGTCACCTCAAGAGTGTCGCCAATGGCCGTGCGCGGTTATCGGTTTATCGCTCGTCGGAGCATATCTATGCTCAAATCATCGATGACGTCGCTGGGCACACGCTCGCTGCAGCTTCATCGTTGGAAAAAGATCTGAAGGGCAGCTTGAAAACTGGTGCCGATAAGGCAGCAGCTCAAGCAGTCGGACGGCTTGTTGCCGAACGCGCCGTTAAGGCTGGCGTCAAGACGGTTGTCTTTGACCGCGGCGGTTACATCTATCACGGGCGTGTCAAGGCGCTTGCGGATGCGGCACGTGAAGCTGGTCTCAGCTTCTAAGCTCTCTCAAGCACAACACGTTTCGGCGAATTCATGGAAAGGACTAACCCGTGGCACGTTCCCCCGGCGGTGGTGGTGGTAAAGATCGCGGTCGCGATCGCGAGAAGGCTGACAGCGAGTTCTCGGACAAGCTGGTCGGCATTAATCGCGTCGCGAAAGTGGTGAAGGGCGGCAAGCGCTTTGGCTTCGCTGCGCTCGTTGTCGTCGGTGACCTGAAAGGGCGCGTCGGTTACGGCCACGGTAAGGCACGTGAAGTGCCGGAAGCGATCCGCAAGGCTACTGAAGCCGCACGTCGCGCGCTGGTCAAGATCCCGCTGCGCGAAGGCCGTACCCTGCACCATGACAGCGAAGGCCGTCACGGCGCTGGTAAAGTCGTCCTGCGGGCAGCGCCTCCAGGTACCGGCATCATTGCCGGTGGTCCGATGCGTGCCGTGTTCGAGATGCTTGGCATCCAGGACGTGGTCGCCAAGTCGCTCGGCTCCAGCAACCCGTATAACATGGTTCGCGCCACGTTTGATGGTCTGAAGCATCAGGAAAATCCGCGCGGTATTGCTGCACGTCGCGGCAAGAAGTATGGCGATATCGTTGCCCGCCGTCGTGACGGTGCCGGTGATGCTGAAGCTACTGCCGAAGCCGCAACGCCTGCCGCGTCGTAATGGCAGCTGCAGCCTGTTTGTTTCTCGCGAGCCTGACTGGCTGCTCAGAATTTAGAGGTTAATCCCATGGCAAAGTCGCCTGCACAAGGTAAGACGGTTACGATCGAACAGATCGCGAGCCCGAACCGCCGTCCAACCCGTCAGCGCGATACGCTGATTGGTCTGCGGCTGAATAAACTGCATCGCCGTAGCACGCTTCAGGACACCCCTGAGGTGCGCGGCATGATCAACAAGATTAGCCACCTCGTTCGCGTCGTCGACGAGAAGGCTTGAGGCTTTCAAGGAGTTCGGGGACATGCGCCTCAACGAAATAAAAGATAACGATGGCTCGGCCAAAAAACGCGTTCGCGTTGGTCGTGGTATCGGCTCCGGCGTCGGCAAGACCGGTGGTCGCGGCGGTAAGGGTCAGACGGCCCGTTCCGGTGTGGCAATTGGCGGGTTCGAGGGCGGCCAGATGCCATTGCATCGTCGTCTGCCGAAGCGCGGTTTCAACAAATGGCGCCCGAAAGACTATAACGAGATCAACGTTGGTGACCTGCAGCAGGCCATCGATGAGAAGCGCCTCGACGGCTCGAAGCCGATCACGGCGGCAAGCTTGGTTGAAGCCGGTGTACTGCGCCGCCCGAAAGATGGCTTGCGGATCCTGGGTTCTGGCGAGTTGAAAGCGAAGTTGGCCATTACCGCCGACCATGCTTCTGGCACGGCGCAGGCTGTGATTGAGAAAGCTGGCGGTTCGGTTAAACTGCTCGTCAAGAAAGTGCTGCCGGCTGATGAAGCCAAGCGCGCCAAAACTGCCGCCAAGAAGAAGGCGAAGTCGTCGGCGGCTGCTAAGAAGGCTGGCGTCGAAGAGAAATAACATCGATGGTCCGGCAAAACCGGATCGACAAAGCGGCCAAGTCACGGCCAAGCTTGTTGGGCAAGGCGTGTTGGTAAAGTTGCCAACCCCGCTTGTCTTGGCAGTACTTGGCAAGGTGGACCGAGTTAGGTTCATTGCCGGAATTTGGGAGACGTGACAATGGCATCGGCTGCTGAACAATTGGCCGCAAATCTGAATTTTGGTGCCTTTTCGAAGGCCGAGGAACTCAAGAAGCGCATTTGGTTTACGGTTTGCGCCTTGCTGGTTTACCGGCTCGGCACATACATTCCGATTCCCGGCATTGATCCAGTTGCTTTTGCCCAACAATTCAAGTCGAGCTCAACCGGCATCCTCGGCATGTTCAACATGTTCGGCGGCGGTGCCGTCGAGCGGATGGCGATCTTCGCGCTGAACATCATGCCGTATATCTCGGCATCGATCATCATGCAGTTGATGTCGTCACTGTCGCCAACGCTGGAGGCCCTCAAGAAGGAGGGTGACCAGGGGCGCAAAACGATCAACCAGTACACCCGTTACCTCACCGTTGCGCTGGCTGTGTTCCAGGCTTACGGCATCGCGATCGGCCTTGAAGGGTCGGGTCGTGGAACCGTGATCGAACCGGGCGCGTTCTTCCGTGCGACCACCGTGATTACGCTGGTCGGCGGCACGATGTTCCTGATGTGGTTGGGTGAGCAGATCACCGCCCGCGGCGTCGGCAACGGTATCTCGCTCATCATTTTCGCTGGTATCGTGGCTGGCTTGCCGATCGCTATTGTGCAGCTATTCGAATCTGCCCGTCAGGGCCGCTTGTCGACGGCACTGCTGATCTTGCTGCTGGTGCTGATGCTGGCGGTGGTTGCTGCCATTGTCTTCATCGAACGAGCACAGCGCCGATTGCTAATTCAGTATCCAAAGCGGCAGACTGGACGCGGCGTGGCCCAGGGCGAGTCATCGCATCTGCCGCTGAAGCTTAACTCGTCAGGCGTTATCCCGCCGATCTTCGCCTCGTCGCTGCTGCTGTTGCCGATCACGGCGGCGCAATTCATGGCCGGGCCAGAATCGACAGGTCCAGAGTGGCTGAGTTGGGTCGTTGCGGCGCTTGGCCGTGGCCAGCCGTTGCATCTGGCGATCTATGTGGCGCTGATCCTGTTCTTCTGCTTCTTCTACACGGCGGTGGTGTTCAACCCTGTCGAAACGGCAGAGAACTTGCGCAAATACGGTGGCTTCTTGCCAGGTCGGCGTCCAGGCGCGCAGACCGCCGAGTACATCGATTATGTGCTGACGCGTATTACCGTTATCGGTGCCATCTACTTGGCTGTCGTCTGCGTGTTGCCAGAATTGCTGATTTCCTATGCCGCTGTGCCGTTCTATTTTGGGGGAACGTCGCTGCTGATTGCGGTGAGTGTGACGATGGATACCGTCGCGCAGATCCAGAGCCATTTGCTCGCTCATCAGTACGCGGGGCTGATTAAAAAATCGAGTTTGCGGGGAGGCAAGGGGCGCTGATGAATCTGATCCTGCTGGGGCCTCCGGGCGCGGGTAAGGGGACGCAAGCGAATGAAATCGCAGCGCGTCACAAGCTTGTTCAGTTATCGACTGGCGATATGCTGCGGGAGGCCGTGGAGGCCAAGTCGCCAATCGGAGTGAAGGCCGCTGCAGTCATGAAAGCTGGTGGCTTGGTGTCGGACGATATCGTCATCGGCATCGTCGAAGAGCGGATTGCTAAGCCGGATTGCAAGCCTGGCTTCATTCTTGATGGTTTTCCGAGAACGTTGCCGCAGGCAGCGGCGCTGGAAAAACTGCTGAAGGTCAAGAAGCTTCGACTTGATGCTGTGATTGAGATGAAGGTTGATGACACGATTCTGGTGGAGCGAGTGGCGGGTCGGTTTTCCTGCGCTAAGTGCAAGGCCGGATATCACGACAAGTTCAAGCCAACTAAAGTTGCCGACACCTGCGATAACTGCGGCGGGCACGAGTTCAAGCGCCGTCCGGACGATAACGCTGAAACGGTGAAGGCACGCTTGTTGGCGTATTACAAGGAAACGTCACCGTTAGTCGGTTTCTACTATGCCAAAGGCAGCCTGTCGCAAATCGACGGCATGGCGGAGATTGACAAGGTGACGGCGCAGATCGAGGCGATATTGGCCAAAGTCTGAAAATTACAGGGGTGTGACACGAAGGACGCTCGACCAGAAAAAATACTTGACAGGTTGACGAGCCAGCATGTTTGCGCTTAAGACTACCGCGATTTCATGACGCACCTCACGCACCATGACGATCGGATGGCATACGCCGACCGGTCTCGTTGTGTTTTGTGGGTGTTGTCGTGTGAACTTACTTTCAGCAAGCTTGAAACATGAGCTTGGACCGTGCGTGCCGCCTTGCAGCACAACGAGCCCAGGCAGCGCCAAGTGGCGTTAATTAGGCGTTAGGAGAGACCGAGTGGCCCGTATCGCAGGCGTTAACATTCCGACCCAGAAGCGCACCGTTATTGCGCTCCAATATATTCACGGCATTGGCCCGAAGTTCGCGCAGCAGATTTGCGAGCGCGTGAAAATTCCGGCTGACCGCCGCGTCAACCAGCTGACCGACAGCGAAATCCTGCAGATCCGTGAAGCCATCGACCGCGAATTCACGGTGGAAGGCGATCTGCGGCGCGAAGTCTCGATGAACATCAAGCGGTTGATGGATCTGGGTTGCTATCGCGGCCTGCGGCATCGTCGTGGTCTCCCGGTTCACGGCCAGCGCACACATACCAACGCCCGCACGCGCAAAGGCCCAGCTAAAGCCATCGCCGGCAAGAAGAAAGCCTAACCAACTGCGGGCTGGCCCTCTATATGCCGCTTGCTGACTTCGACCTCAAACCGGTCCTCGGGACTTGGAGACTGCACGTATGGCTAAAGAAGCCGAAAAAGGCCGCGCGAAGGTGCGCCGCAAGGAACGCAAGAACATCACGTCGGGCGTTGCGCACGTCAACGCGAGCTTCAACAACACGATGATCACCATCACCGATGCACAGGGCAACACCATTGCCTGGTCATCGTCGGGCACGATGGGCTTCAAGGGTTCGCGCAAGTCGACACCGTATGCCGCCCAGATGGCTGCTGAAGATGCCGGTAAAAAGGCTGCCGAGCACGGCATGAAGATCCTCGACGTCGAAGTCACGGGCCCAGGTTCGGGCCGCGAATCGGCACTGCGCGCGCTGCAGTCGGTTGGCATGCAGATCACCTCGATCCGCGACGTTACGCCGATCCCGCACAACGGTTGCCGTCCGCGCAAACGTCGGCGCGTCTAACGCCCACTGGTTTCAGTGGCGGGTTGGCAAAGGGCGCCGGAAACGGCCGCCCTTTTGCTGTCATAAGCTAGCCGAGCGCTCAGGCGTGGTGCCAGCACGAAAATTGCCGCAGGCGCAAGCCGGGACCCTGCGGTTCCTCAACTTCCCTAGGCGCTGCTCCGTCGGATCCCCCGTCCGCACTGCGAGCCGCCTTAACAAGCGAGGCCACCATGGCAACTACCGCTGTACTCCAGAAAAACTGGCAGGACCTGATCAAGCCAGCTAAGCTCGATATTCAAGCCGGTCGCGACCGCAACCGCGTCGCCACCATCGTCGCTGAGCCGCTGGAACGCGGCTTCGGTATGACGCTCGGCAACGCGCTGCGTCGCGTGCTGCTGTCGTCGCTGCAGGGCGCTGCCATCAAGACCCTCCAGATCGACGGCGTGCTGCATGAGTTCTCGTCAATCCCAGGCGTTCGCGAAGACGTCACCAACATCATCCTGAACGTCAAGGAAATCGCGCTGCGCGTACATTCCGAAGGCACCAAGCGGATGGTGCTGAAGAAAGAGGGCCGCGGCCCCGCTAAAGCTGGCGACATCGAAGCCGGTTCAGACGTCGAAATCCTGAACCCTGAGCACGTGATCTGCACGCTCGATCAGGGCGCGTCGATCCGCATGGAATTCACCGCCGACATGGGCAAGGGCTATGTCGCCGCCGAGCGTAACCGCCCGGATGACGCGCCAATTGGCCTGATTCCGGTCGATAGCCTGTACGGCCCGGTCAAGAAAGTTTCCTACAAGGTCGAGAACACCCGCGAGGGCATGATCCTCGATTATGACAAGCTGACGATGCAGGTCGAAACCGACGGTTCGGTCCGCGCTGAAGACGCCATCGCGCTCGCCGCCCGCATTCTGCAGGACCAGCTGGCCGTGTTCATCAACTTCGAGGAGCCAAAGCGGCCGACCGAAGAAACCAAGCATCCGGAGCTGGCATTCAACGCCGCCCTGCTCAAGAAGGTCGACGAGCTCGAGCTGTCGGTCCGCTCGGCCAACTGCTTGAAGAACGACAACATCGTCTACATCGGCGATCTCATCCAGAAGACCGAAGCCGAGATGCTGCGCACGCCGAACTTCGGCCGCAAGTCGCTCAACGAAATCAAAGAAGTGCTGGCCACCATGGGCTTGCACCTCGGCATGGAAGTGCCAAACTGGCCACCAGACAACATCGAAGAGCTGGCCAAGCGCTTTGAGGATCAATATTGAGTGAGGGAATGGGGAGTAGGGAGTTGGGAGTGGGAAATTTCCTACTCCCTACCTCCCAACTCCCTACTCCCCTCTTCATTACCGAGGCGAGGCCGTAGAACCTCCCCGTAACAAACCAGAAAACCTAAACCACAGGACTACTGATTATGCGTCACCGTAAACTTGGTCGCCGTTTTAGCCGCGACAGCTCCCACCGCCAGGCGATGTTCTCGAACCTTGCCGCCTCGCTCATCCATCACGAGCAGATCGTCACGACCTTGCCGAAAGCCAAGGATCTGCGTCGCGTCATCGAGAAGTTCATCACGCTCGGCAAGCGCGGCGATCTGAATTCGCGCCGCCTGCTCATCGCTCGCCTCGGCAGCGAAGACATGGCCAAGAAGGTGTTCGACGTTCTCGCCGTGCGCTACAAAGACCGCAACGGCGGCTACACCCGCGTGCTGAAAGCCGGTTTCCGCTTCGGCGACAGCGCCCCGCGCGCCGTCATCGAGCTGGTTGACCGCGACGTCGCCGCCAAAGGCGCCGAAGACAAAGCCCGCGACGCCGCCGAAAAAGCCGCCGCCGCCGCTTAATTTTGCCTCCAGGGCAACGTGACAAGGGGAGCTTCGGCTCCCCTTTTTGCTTTGGGAACTCGCATTGATAGTCCTATACTCGTCACGGTAACAGCGGGGGTAAGCGTGTCGGCGGGATCAGCGCATTCGATCAACACGTTGAAGGAGCGCTTGTCGCTATCTTATATTCACGCGGTCGCCGCTCGCGCTGGCTTTGAACTGATGGAGCCACGGATCGATATCGACAGCGTTGATGGACTGTTGAAGAGTACAACAGGTCGACGACCTCAAATCGATTTTCAGGCAAAGGCGACATCGCAGCCGCTATTGCACGCGCAATCGTTAACCTTCCCTCTACCGATTAAGAACTACAATGATTTGCGCGCGGAAACGATCAACCCGAGAATTTTAATCGTTGTTGCTTTGCCGACAGATGAAGCGGAATGGTTGGTGCAGGACGAGGATCAGATGGTTCTACGCCGATGCGGATATTGGGTCTCGTTACGTGGATGCGCCGATACAGAAAATTTGACAAGTGTCAGTGTCGAACTTCCTCGTAGCCAAATATTCGACGCCATGCAGCTGCAGGGTATGATGGCCCGAGCAGCCGTTGGACCAGTGATATGAAAGTTAGAATTACAGACCTCAAAGCACTGTCCCAGTTGTCACTGGTTGACGTGCGCGGCTATCTCAATGCGCAAGGTTGGATCCAATCTGGGCGTTACGGCAAGGTTGCGACTATTTTTTCGAAGACTGGTCTCGACAACGAGCAGCAGGAGATTTTGCTTCCTCTGAAGGAGGAGTTTGCTGATTTTAGTGCCCGGATGGCAGATGTTGTGGGCACGCTGGCAGATATCGAAAATCGGACCGAAGTCGCGATCTATCGCGATCTCGTGAAATCGGGCTTTGATGTTGTTCGATTCAGGGCTCCAGATGCAGACGACTCGGGAACAATACAGTTTGAGAGTGGTGTTGCACTTTATGACCAAGCGCGAGATTTGGTGGCGGCAGCTGCTAACGCGGCATTAAAGCCCAAGAGGGCTTATAGAGGTAGTGATCCGTCCCGTACCAAGGGTTACTTGGACACTCTACGGTTAGGGCAAACGGAAATCGGTAGTTACGTTTTGACGGTACTTTCTCCGGTCCCGCCAACGTTGCATAGTGAACAATACTCGATGTTTCCCGATCTCGAGTCCGGGGAAGAGCCATTTCAACGGACCGTAACTAAAAAATTGGCGCAGGCGCTTCAAGCGGCAAAAAACGCGACACAGGAAGCGACGGCTACTGGTCGGCTTGATCCATTTGAGGCGGCCGTTGATGCTGGCGTCAGTTCGAACCTTTGTGATGCTATTGCAAAAATGGTTGAGCGACGGAGCGGTCTTGATATTTCATTGACTTGGTCATTGGTGAGGCCTTCTGACATAGCTTCACAGTTGTTTACTTTCACACCGGACAACGCGCGAGTGCTGGCCGAAGCTGCGACTTTGTTCCGCGAGCGGGAGCCTGAAGCGGATGTAACTATTGAGGGTTTCGTTGTTGGATTGGATCGCCAGCCGGACCGGTTTGAAGGTAAGGCCAAAATTCGTGGTTTTGTTGGTGATCGGGCGAAGACCCTGGTTACGCAATTTCCGAGTGCCGAGTATACGAAGGTTGTCCGTGCTCACGATGAAAAACTGCGAGTTCGCGTCGATGGGGAGTTGGTTCGGCGGGGCCAAGTGCATTGGCTCGAAAATGCAAGAAATCTAATGGTGATTGAAGACGATACCTAGTAGGTGGGCTTTTGCCGTTGCCCATGCCGTGCCCAATAAGTTGGGCTCCCTACTAAATTAACCCCAATCGATTTTCGCGGGTGTTGCTGCGAGAACACGCCTTGCCGCGAACCACTGTGCTAGCTAATTTCCGAGGCAAATCAGATAGCGACCGCTAGGTTTCGCACCAAAGGGACCATCATGAGACTTTCCAGGATTTCAGTGCTTTCAGCTCTGGCGGTTCTTGCCTACGCGCCAACCCTCGCACATGCACAAAGCAGCGGCTGGGGCAGTGGCGGTCCCGTCTTCCAGAGCGACGTCGAGCGCGAGGCGCAGCAACGCGAGGCCGCACGTGCCGCCATCCGTGCTTCGGCTGGCCCGACGGTGTATCCGGCCTACATGAGCGGCGGCGACAAGCCAAACATTACGCCTGAGGCTCCGCCCACTGTCTATCTCCAGCAGAACGAGACGCCGGGCACGATTATCATCGATACCCAGGGCAAGCGACTGCTGTATGTGCTGCCCGGCAAGAAGGCCTACAACTACCCGATCTCGGTAGGCCGTGATGGCTTCACCTGGACCGGCACCGAGAAAATTAGCCGCGTCGCCTCCTGGCCGACGTGGACACCGCCGGCCGAGATGCGCCAGCGCCAGAAGGGCTTGCCCGTCACTGTAACCGGCGGCCTGATCAATCCGCTCGGCGCCATGGCGCTGTATCTCGGCAGCTCGATCTACCGCATCCACGGCACCAACAATGATCGCACCATTGGCCGCGCCTCGTCATCGGGATGCTTCCGCCTGACCAACCGCAACATCATCCATCTCGCGTCCATCGCTCGCGTCGGCACCACCGTCCGCGTCGTGTCGAGCTATTCCGGCGTCAGCGACAGCGCGCCGTCGGCATCCTGGTTCGGCAGCTCCGCCACAGCCGAAGCCGCGCCTGTGCAGGTCAAGAAGGTGAAGAAGAACTAGGGCCGCAACAATCTGAGATGATCAGCTCATGGCCCAGCTCCCGTGCAATTGTCAGAGCAAGGGCAATTGTCGGAGCGCTCCAGGTGCGAAAATCGAACTCCGCTCTCACGGCACACCATTAATCGATGACCGCTTAACGGCGACTATTTGGCCTCAGGGTAACGACCATCTACCGGTTGATGAACGGATAGGGGCCGTAGGAAGGTGTTCACCTTAAACCGACCGGTCCGGCACAGACGCCGTTCCGGTGAGTTAGGGCCA